>JAQGIX010000159.1 GCA_028290925.1 Phenylobacterium sp.
GGGAGGCCCCAGGCCTGGGCCACCTGGTTCACCGCGCCGGATTCCATGTCGATGGCGTCGGCGGCGAAGTCGCGGCGGAGCTGCTCTCGGGTCTCGCCGCAGTTGAGGAAGTAGTCGGCGGTGACCACCCCGCCCAGGCGAACGGGCGCCGTCAGCTTCGAGCCGACGATCTCCGCCAGGGCGGCGAGGTTGACCGCGACCTCGGCAGGGACCGGCGGCAGCGCGGAGAGCCGGGGCGCGCCGATCGGGATCACCCCGTAGGCCGTCGGCGTGAAAATGCGGTCCGTCACCATGCCGTAGTCGTGGATCGCCAGCCGGTCGGCCAGCAGCACCGAGCCCACCGGCAGGTCCGGCGCGAGCCCGCCCGCCACGCCCGAGCAGATCAGCGCCCGGCACTCGAACAGGCTCAGCAGCAGGGTCGCCGCGGCCGCCGCATTGACCTTGCCGATGCCCATCTGCGCCAGCACGAGCGCCTCGCCGTCGTGGGTCCCGCGCCAGACGCGGGTCGGCCCGTGGACCTCCGGCTTGGGGTCGAGATGGAGCCGCGCCCGCAAGGCGGCGAGCTCTTCGGGCGTGGCGCACAGGATGCCGTACATCTGACGATCCTAGTTTCAACCGCTCGTCCTGGCGAAGGCCGGGACCGAGAATCATCCGTTGATTTGCGCAAAGCCGGTGCGCCCAAGGGTCCGCATCCGCGAGCGTCTGCTATCGGGCGACCAGGCCAGGGCCACTTCCGACCCGTTGCCGATCTTCAAGACGTCTGCTCGAATCGTGTGCGACCACCGCGAAAGTTCATTTCCAGCCCGAAAAGCGTAGAACCCCTCATTGAGGGTTCGACCTGGAGCACGTTGTGAAAATTGCCGTCCTGACTTTCGATGGCTTCAACGAGCTAGATTCGTTCGTGGCGGCCTCCATCCTCAATCGCCTCAAGTCGAAGGGCTGGGCCGCCTACATCACCTCGCCGTCGGATCAAGTGACCTCGATGAATGGAATAACCGTTCAGCGGCAACGTCCTCTAGCGTTCGCTGCGGAGGCCGACGCGGTGATCATCGGCAGCGGGATCAGGACACGGGAAATCGCCCAGGACGTCGACCTGATGTCATCCATCCGGCTCGACCCATGCCGCCAACTGATCGGCGCGCAATGTTCGGGCACGCTGCTACTCGCCAAGCTGGGCCTTGTGGGAGACCTGCCCGCTTGCACCGACCTGACCACCAAACCGTGGGTCATCGAGGCGGGCGTCAAAGTCCTCGATACGCCGTTCGTTGCCCATGGGAACGTCGCGACAGCGGGAGGGTGTATGGCTTCACAATATCTCGCGGGCTGGATCATCGCGCGGGGCGCAGGCGTCTCGGAAGCGGAGGAGGCGATACACTACGTCGCTCCGGTCGGCGAGAAGGCTGACTATGTGGAGCGCGCAATGGCGGCCATATCGCCGTTCCTGCCCACAGCGCGTTCCGCGGCGGCTTAGGACGCCGACTTCCGCTTTCCACCCATCGCGGTCCTTCGGAAGGTCTGTTCCCTGGCGAGCATGGCCAACGTCCGCTTCGGCCGGCGGAGCCAATGCGAACTTTCGACCCATTGCTGGCGTTGAGGCGATCCGTGTTACGCAAGCTGCGCGAAACCCACGACCGTTTTCGACCCGTTGCTGGCCCCCCACCTCTCGCTTAGCCGTCGGCGCCGCGCCCGGAGCTCCTATCCGGCGGAGGCCTCGACCCACGCCTTCGTGCCCCGACAGGTTTCCAAGGCCCGTTTGAAAGCGTCTCGTTCGCTCATCCGCGCCATGTAGGCCCGCTCGGTCTCGGCGAGGGCGACGCCGCCGAATCCGCGGGCCAACTGAAGCGCGTAGTACACGGAGATGTCGGCGGCGGTGAAAGCCTCGCCAGCGAGAAAGGGCGAGCGCGCAAGTTGCCGCGTGACCAGTCTCAGCCGAGTCTCGAACACCTTCAGCGCCTGGCCGGCGCTCCAGTTCTGCCGCTCGGCCTCGGGCGCAAAATTGCGGGCGCCGCCTACGAAGTAGATCGAAGCCGCAAGGCCCGCCTCGCCGAGGTGCAGGAACTGCTGGTACGCGGGAAAGGCGGGAGCTTGCGGGTCCGGCGCGAGCGACGTCGGCCCATAACGCGCCATAAGGTATTCCATAATCGCAATCGACTCGACCATGACGACGTCCCCGTCTCGCATTGCGGGGATGAACCCTCCGGGGTTGATGGCCAGAAACTCCATGTCGTCCTCGACGCCGGCCGCCAAGTCCACCGGCCTCAGACGGTAGGGGAGTCCCATCTCCTCCAACAGCCAGACAACCCGAAAGCCTCTACCCTCACCGAAGACAGTGATCATCGTTGCAATCCCACCAAACGCGGCCCAGTTCGCATCTTAATCGGCATCGTCTGGTTGTCTTGTTCAAGCACGGTCCCTCTTCGACGCATCATCGGGACGACCAACGAGCTTGCGTGAGACGGACACCATTCTGCATTTTTTTCTCCGCTTTCGGAGCGCGCGGCTTGGAGTGGCCGCGCTCGTCCGCTCACCGTCTATCCGCCCAGCCGGCCATGTCCGTTGTAACGCCGCCGCTGAGCATGAACCGGGGAGCGGCGCCATTGTTTGGAGCCCCCACGTGCAGCGATAGCGGGTGCAGGACGATGACGTCGCCCGCAACGCCCGTAGCCTCGATGACCTGAAGCGGAACACCGTCCACCACATCGACCTGTTCCATGAAGCGTTTGATCCGCTGATCCCGGTCTCCTTCGCTATGCAGGTCGGCGATATACGGGTGTCTTTGCAAAGACTTGCGCATGTCGGCGCTGTGCGCGCCCTCCGGCGGGGGGTTTTCGCTGAACCAGCTATCGATCAGTCGATGCGCGCCCGACAGTATCTGGGTGGCTCCGCTCCGCGGACCCAGGTCCCCGAAGATGGCGAACGTCTGAACCCCCTTCGGAGGCCAGAGCTGGCTCAGGTAATGGGCGTCGATGTGCCAACCACGCGCCGGCACGCCCCATTCAGCCTTGCTCGGAAAGGCTATGAACGCCGCACCCCATCGTCTCGGCCTCTCATAGGACTGCGTGCCAAGAAGTTCGCCGATCACGGTGAGCAGACGCTCGCTCCCAACGGCTTGGAAAGCGGGATTTTCCTTCAGCTTCTGGAGCTTTTGCGGTCGCTCGACGATCCAAGTTGAGCGGTCATGCCGGTCGATCCCGCGCCTCGCCAGGCCGTTCCAGATTACCTCGCGCATGGCGGCGGCGGCGGCGGCGTCGAACGCCTGATGGACGCGCATCCATCCGCGGTCCCGGAAGTGCTCGATCGTCTGGTCGGAGTCTACGGCGCGTTGAGCTTCATCGAAACGCGAGGTCTGCGGTGAATTTGGGGCAGCTGCCTTCTTGTCCATGAGGTCCGTCCTGGATTGACGGCGCCCCGCAGCAGATCCTCCGCGTCGGCCAGGCCGATGCTTCCGATCCACCGCAGGGCAGCACCCCACGGCTCACTGCAAGGCGCAGTGAACGATACGGCGAAGTCTCATCGCTTGATCCCGTATGTCAACGCTCGACCAATGAAAACTGTCGGCCAAGGTCATCTCGCCACCCACTGCTGACTTTGCGGGGGTCTGCTCTTCGGCCTTGAGCGAATGACCGACCACGACCCTTGTCAGCCTTGGTCACCTCATGAAGGGCGGCTTGTCTCAGGTCGGTCGAAGGTCGCCTGCCGGAGCGGCGGTGGCGGACTTTAGCGCGGGCCGATCGCAGGCGGTCTCGTCATCGGCAGGTTCGGACGATATTGGTCTGCGAGCGATGCCGCCTGCACCTCGGGAAGCCCGGCGCGGACCAACGCTACAGCCAGCGCCTGTTCAGGCGCCACAGCGACATCGGGAGCGATGCCGTCGCCTTCCCAATCCTTGCCGTCGGCGGGATTGAACGTGCGCCCGACGGGGACGAACATCGTGAGTCCGCCGCCCAGCGCCTCCATCGAGCCGAAATGATTGGCCCCTGCCGTGGGCGCGCCGATCAGCGTCGCACGGCCCGACCATTTCAGCGCCGCCGCGAACATCTCGCCCGCGGAGCCTGTCGCAGGCGAGGTCAAGACGAACACGCGGGCCCGTTGCAGCGGGCTCGCTGCGTCTGGCGTCGCCCAATATTCCTTCACGGAGCCCGGCGCACCTTCGACCGTTCGCAGGTTCGGGCCGGCCGGGCCGGGCCGCCCCTTGCCACTGCGTGTCGCCATGCCGACCAGCCGTGTCGGCTTGCTGAAGAGCATTGGAAAGATCACGTCCATTTGCGCCGGCCCGCCGCCGCGATTTGTGCGCAGGTCGAAGATCAGCGTGGCGGCGTTCACATGGTCGCGAAGGAAGACACGCACCGCTTCGGTGACCGCCGGATCGGGCGGAAATTCGTTGAAACGGATGTAGGCGATCCCAGGGGCGATCCATCCCGCCTGTTCAATGGCCGGCGCCGCGCGCATGAGCAACGGTGCGGCCGGCGGCGGCAGGTTGGTGTTGCGCACCGGGCCTGAACCGCCGGGGACGACCGGCCCGGACATCGGGCGCATCATTGGCCCGCCGAAGCGCACGCGAAGGTGCATGTCGTCCTTCACCGCGAGCAGGTCGAGCGTCAGCCGGTCAGCGAGCGCAGCGCCAGCGAGACCGTCATAGGCGCCGCGCGCGGCTTGCTCGCGCATGCGGGCGGCATAGGCCTTGCCCATCTCAGCCTCGAGATAATCCGCCTCCAGCAGCGCCGCGATCCGCTCGGCGACCGCACGCGGTTCGATCGCGGGGGCGGTCTGGTCAGCGGCCGAAGGCTCCTGCGTGTGGCCACCGACGACGGACGATACGGCGAAAAACAGCACGGCGGCGGATTGAAGGGCGCTAGTCGGCAGCATCAGGCGTCTCTGTGACAAAATGAAATCTTGCGCGCTCGGCGAAGGAGCGTCGGTCGAGCGCCTCGATCGCGGCTTGCAGGGTCGCAGCGAGCGGGTGCGGCAGTTCCGCTTCGAGCCCCGCCGCGGCGGCGCTGGTCGCCGCCCAATGCCGCTCAATCCGCGGCAGAATCTCGGTGAGCGCGGGCGTCAGGGCGACAATTCGCTCGCGGGCGTCGGCCCCGGGGGCAAGCTTAACCAACCCCTGACGCTGCATTTGCGCGACCGTCTGACTGACCGCCGAATGACGCATCCCCTCGTGCCGCGCGATCGTGGCAATCGACGCGGGGCCAAGCGCTGAAAGCGCGCGCACCACCGGTGTGAAGCGCGGTCGAAAGTCGAGCCCGTCGTCACGATAGCGCCGCTCGACATCGCCATCCAAGCGGTCGATCAGGTTGCGTAACCGTGTGCCGAGGCGGTCAGGGGGCTCCATCCAAGAAACGTAACAGTGCTGTTATATATGGTCAATGCGGCTGCGATTTTCCAGAAACTGCCAGCGTTAACTGTCGGCCAAGGTCATCTCGCCACCCACTGCTGACTTTGCGGGGGTCTGGGCTGAGGGTTCCTGTCAGGGAGGTTAGGGCGGAACAATCAGCGCGCCGCGTGAATGTCATACCAATCTTGCGCTAGGGGTAGCTGAGCCCGAGCGAAGGCCCCGGCAGCAGCGCCGATCATCGGAACCTTGGAGAGACGACGCAACGCGCCGGACGCACGGTACTGACGTACAACCGTCTCACACTGACGCCGCAATTCGGCTCCATTGACCCACTCGACGGGAAGCTCATCGCCAAAGTGGCCGCTGCAGCCCTTGGCGAAAATGTGGTCGATCGACCGACCTTCAACCCCGCCCTGGCGTGGACGTTGTTGCGGAATGGTGGCCTGGCCCACCAGGGCAAAGCGCTGGTAGCCAAGACTCGTCAGCATGCTTACGAGTTCATCGCGCTTGTAGAAATCCACTTCGACCGAAACATAATCGGGCTGAGACGCGGCAGCACGGAAACCGGCCAGGCAGATCAGATCGAAGCCCTCGATGTCGATCTTCGCGTAATGCGGGACACCATACCTCTCGATAAGCATAGCTCCCGTGATCGCGGGAACCTCGATCTCATCGAATTCCGCCCCTTGTCGCGTCCATTGGTCCCGTAATTCGGCCGAGGCTGTGCTCCAGGCGCTCATCGTCTTGCAGACATAGAAGCGGAGCGGCCGGGCCGTATCGCTGATCGCGCGGTTTAGAACCGTCAGCTGCCCGCTCGCGACCTCGCCCCGGTATCTCGCCTCCGCCGCTGCGCATGAAGCTGGATCCGCCTCGACCGCGACGACCCTGAAACCCTTCCTGAGATAGAAGTCCGTGTCCTCGCAGATGTTCATCCCGATGTCGAAGATCAGATCGTCGTGGCGCGGAAAGGCCTCCGCGGATAGGACGTCCATGCTGATCGCGCTTGTTTGGCTCAAGCCACCGACTCTCAGCTTTCACTGATCGAGCGAAACGTCGCAGCAACGGCATAGTTGCGCGGCCGTTTCGGATCATTATCCTTCAGCACGGGACCGCAAGCCCGACGTCAATCCACCCGCAGCGGCAGTTGAGGCGGTGATCCGCTTCCACTCCCGAAGGTTCAAATCCAGACCCGCGCCCGCCCCCCGCATTCGCTGCACACCAACCGCCGCCGTATTTCGACGGCGCCGCGTCGGGCCGGAGATGCTGAAAGGCCTGATCGCGGGTCCACGTGGCGGATCGTCGGCAGGCCGCCTGGTCTACGCCGATGGCCACCCAACTGCTCGACCAGTTGGAGGCCGGTGCAATCTCGGGCATGCGCCGAAACGCCGACCGAGGCGCGAGGTATGGCGGGACGCCAAAGGCCACTTTCGACCCGCAGGCGACCTTCGACACGTCCGCTTCACGCTAGGTGGAACGGGTACGCAAAGCGCCCCTCGTAGTCGCGCTAGGCTCTCGACCCCAAGGGCGCCTAGTCCAGCGTCCGCCGATAGCGCGCCATGGCGAGGGCCGTGACGATGCAGACGAAGGCCACGAGCGCGGAAAGCTCGCGCCACTGGTCGCCCAGCGTCTGGCCCTTGAGCAGGGCGCCGCGGGTCAGCCGCAGGAAGTGGGTCACCGGCAGCGCCTCGCCCAGCGCCTGGGCCCAGCCCGGCATGCCGCGGAACGGGAAGGCGAAGCCGGAGAGCAGGATCGAGGGCAGCAGGTAGAACAGGCTCAGCTGCATGGCCTGCAGCTGCGAGGTGGCCACCGTGGAGATCAGGAATCCGAGCGCCAGGGAGCCCACGATGAATAGGCTGGTCCCGAGCATCAGCCCCGGCCAACCGCCCTGCATCGGCACGTGGAACAGCAGCCGCGCCGTGACCAGGATCACGGCGGCCTGCACCAGGCCCATCAGCACATAGGGCGCCAGCTTTCCCGTCATCACCTCAATGGGCTCAAGCGGCGTGGCGAGCAGGGTCTCCATGGTGCCCCGCTCGGTCTCGCGGGTGACCGACAGCGCGGTCATCATCACCATGGTCAGGGTCAGGATCACCCCCAGGAGACCGGGCACGATGTTGTAGGCGGTGATGGCCTCGGGATTGAAGCGGTTGTGGATCACCACCTCGAACGGGGCCGCCACCTGGCCGCGAGGCCCCAGCGCCCCCTTCAGGTCCTGGGCCAGCGCCTGCTGCGGCAGGGCGGCCAGCGCGCCCAGCGCGGCCGAGGTCGCCGAGGGGTCGGAGGCGTCGGCCTCCACCAGGATCTGGGCGTGGTCGCCGCGCGCCACCCGGCGGCTGAAGTCGGCCGGGATGGTCAGGGCGAACTGCGCCTCGCCGCGGCGCACCAGGGCGTCCAGCTCGGCGGGCGTGCGAACCTGGGCGGTGAACTGGAAGTAGGTCGAGTTGCGTAAGCTCGTGACGATCGAGCGGGCGAAGCGGGTGTCCTCCTGGATCAGCACCGCGGTCGGCAGGTTGCGCGGCTGGAAGTTGATCGCATAGCCGAACAGGGTCAGCTGCAGGATCGGGATGAACAGCATGATGGCGAAGGTCAGCCGGTCGCGGATCAGCTGGCGGAATTCCTTGACCAGCACGGCCCACACCCGGTCGAGGGAGAAGCCGTTCATCCCGCGTTGTCCTGCGCCTGGCCCATCAGGTGGATGAACACGTCCTCCAGGGTCGGCGGGACCTCCTCCCACCGGTAGGGCGCGCGCCGCCAGGGCTTGATCGCCGCCTCCAGCGCCGCCCGGTCGGTCCCGCTGACGTGCAGGGCCGCGCCGAACGGCGCCACGCTCTCCACCCCGGGCTTGCCGGCCAGCTCATGGGCCAGCCGGTCCACCCCAGGCCCCTCGCCGTGGAAGGTGATCAGGTGGGCGCTTTCCACCACCTCCTGCGCCGTGCCGCGGGCGATCAGCCGACCGTCGCTGATGTAGGCGATCTCGTGGCAGCGCTCGGCCTCGTCCATGTAGTGGGTGGAGACCAGCACGGTCAGGCCCTGGGCGGCCAGGTCGTGGATCTCGTCCCAGAAGGTGCGCCGCGCCTTCGGGTCGACGCCGGCGGTGGGCTCGTCCAGGAGGAGCAATTGGGGCTCGTGCAGGGTGGCCGTGGCCAGCGCCAGCCGCTGCTTCCAGCCGCCCGAGAGCGTGCCCGCCAGCTGGTCGCGCCGGCTGGCCAGGCCCAGGTGGTCCAGCGAGGCGTCGACCCGCTCGCGCCGCCGGTCGAGGCCGTAGACCCGGGCGGTGAACTCCAGGTTCTCGGCGATGGTCAGGTCCTCGTAGAGCGAGAACCGCTGGGTCATGTAGCCGGTGCGCCGCTTGATCTGGTCGGCCTGCGTCAGGATGTCGAACCCCAGGCAGCTCCCGTGGCCGGAGTCGGGCGTCAGCAGGCCGCAGAGCATCCGCAGGGTCGTGGTCTTGCCCGACCCGTTGGGCCCCAGGAAGCCGCAGATCCGGCCCTCGCCGACCTGGATGGCCAGGTCCTGCACCACATGCTTGTCGCCGAAGCTCTTGTTGAGGCCGGCCACGTCGATGGCCAGGCTCACGGCCGCCGCTCCAGCGGGGTGACGTCCACCGGCTGGCCGGGGTTGAGCCGCACCGAGGGCCGCGCCTCGACCAGATAGACCAGCCGGTCGCGCGCCTCGCGGCTGTAGATCACCGGCGGGGTGAATTCCGGGCGCGGGCTGATGTAGACGATCTTCGCCGTCAGCCCGCGGGCGCAGCCGTCGCAGGCGAAGCGCACCACCTCGCCCGGCCGGTAGGCCGCCAGGGCCGCCTCCGGCACGAAGAACTTCAGGTGGATCCGGGCGTCCGGGAGCAGGGAGAGGATCGGCTGGTTGGCCGGCGCCCATTCGCCCTGCTGGAAGAACACCTCCTCGACGCGGGCGGCCTCGGGCGCCTTGGGGGCCACGTCGGTCAGCCGGGCCTGAGCGGCGGTGAGGCCGGCCTGGGCCTGCCGCACCCGGGCGTCGGCGGCGCGGACCTGGTCTTCCCGCGCGCCCAGGGTC
>JAQGIX010000167.1 GCA_028290925.1 Phenylobacterium sp.
GGGCGCGGGCGCCACGGTGGGCGCTGGCGCTGGCGCGGCCGGCGCCTGGGCGAAGGCCAAGGTCGGGGCGACGAGCGCCGTTGTGCCCAGAAGAAGGGCAAGGCCGGAGGCTAGCGCAGCGCTGGGGGCGCGGTGTCTGTGCATCGAATCAGCCGTTACTGGGGAAAAGCGGACCTTACGAGAATAGGCCGCCGAGGAAATGGAGCACGTGCTGGCGCTGCAGATCGTTCCACGTCGCGAACAACATCAATCCGAGCACCAGTGCAAGGCCCACGCGATAGCCTGCAGCCTGAACCTTGGCAGCAAGAGGGCGCCGCGCCACCGCTTCATAGGCATAGAAGAGCAGGTGTCCCCCGTCGAGCACAGGCAGCGGCAGCAGGTTCATGAACCCCAGGCTGACCGAGATCATGGCCGACACCTGCAGTAGGTTGATCGTCACGCCGAGCAGCAAGCTGCTGAGGTCCGGCGCGCCGACTGCGCCGAGCTCGGCGACCTTGCCCGCGACGCTGGCGATGCCGAGCGGACCGCGCAGGCTGTCGGTCGACACCTGGCCGGTGATCATCCGGCCGAGGAAATAGACGGTGGTGGTCACCATGTGCCAGGTGCGCTGGGCGCCGCCGCCCACCGCCTGCAGCGGACCATAGGTCTCATGGATCAGGTCGCCGGGGCCCTGGGGCGGCACGATGCCCAGCCGGCCCATGAGCTGCGGTCCGGCGACCGGGTCGTTGGTGAGCTCAGAGCGCGGCGTCGCCTTGATGTGGATCTCGGCCGCCGCGCGGCGCACGAGGAAGTCGATCGGCACCCCGTCGCGCAGGCGCACGTACTGCTGCAGATCGTCGAACGCGCCGATGCCGTGGCCGTCCGCCGCCACGATGAGGTCGCCGGAGCGGAAGCCCGCGGCGGCGGCGGCGCTGTTCGGCGTGATCTCGGCCACCCGCGCGGGGACCATGTCGTGTCCGAAGGCCATCAGGATCCCCGCGAACAGGGCGATGGCCAGGATGAAGTTCGCAATCGGTCCCGCGGCGACGATGATCGCGCGCTGCCAGGTGGGCTTGAAGTGGAAGTAGCGGCCGACCGCCCGCGGGCCCTCGCGCGCGGCGATCTCGCGCCGCAGGGTCTTCAGCTCCTCGGCGTCGGGGATGCTGGCGGCGTTGTCGTCGCCGGCGAAGCGCACGTAGCCGCCGAACGGCAGCCAGCCGATGCGCCATTCCACACCCGAGCGGTCGCGCCAGCTGACGATGGCGCGGCCGAATCCGATGGAGAATCGGTCGATCGCCGTCCCCAGCCACTTGGCGGCCAGGAAGTGGCCGAGCTCGTGGATAGTGACCACCAGTCCGAGCACCGGAATATAGGCCGCGACCGAGATCAGGACATGTAACGCGGCGCCGAACATGGACGGGCAGCTCCTAGGGTCAGGCCTGGGCCATAAGGGCGCTTACGACGTCGTCCGCTACGCGGCGCGCCGTCGCATCCGTCGTACGCGCCGCCTCGAGGACATCCGCGCCGGTCTGCGCGCTCACCGCGATTCGATCCATGCGCTCCAAGGTCTCCGACACGACCCGCGCAATATCGAGAAAGCCGATTCTCCGGTCAAGGAAGGCCGCGACCGCCACCTCGTCGGCGGAATTGAGCACCGCCGGGGCCGCCCCGCCGGCGCAGAGCGCGTCCTTGGCCAGGCGCAGCGCCGGGAAGCGCTCCAGGTCCGGCTCCTCGAAAGTCAGGGCCCCGACCTTGGCGAGGTCCAGCCGCGGCGCGGGCCAGGGCAGCCGGTCGGGCCAGGCGAAGGCGCAGGCGATCGGGGTGCGCATGTCCGGCGGCCCGAGCTGGGCCAAGGTCGAGCCGTCGGCGTACTCCACCAGGCTGTGGACGATCGACTGCGGGTGGATCAGCACGTCGATACGCTCCGGGGCCATGGCGAACAGGTAGGCGGCCTCGATCACCTCGAGGCCCTTGTTCATCATGGTCGCGGAATCGATCGAAATCTTGGCCCCCATGTTCCAGTTCGGATGCGCAAGCGCCTGTTCGGGCGTCGCGCGGGCCATCTGCTCGCGCGACCAGCTGCGGAACGGGCCGCCGGAGGCGGTGAGGACCAGCCGGCTCACCTGGTCGGCGCTGGCCGGGGCGAACACCTGGAAGATCGCCGAGTGCTCGGAGTCGACCGGGATCACCACGCCGCCGGCCAGCTTGGCCGTGCGCAGCAGGGCGGGCCCCGCGCAGATCAGGCTTTCCTTGTTGGCGAGCGCAATCACCGCCCCGGTCCGGGCCGCGGCCAGCGTCGGGGCGAGGCCCGCGAAGCCGACGATGGCCGACATCACCCACTGGGCCTCCGCCGAGGCGGCCTCCAGCACGGCGTTCGCCCCGCCGGTGGCCGCGATCCCCGAGCCGCGCAACCGATCGCGCAGCCGCGGCAGCAGGCTCTCGTCCTGGATGACCGCCAGCTGCGGGCGCCAGCGCAACGCCTGCTCCGCCAGCCGCTCGACATTGCGGCCGGCCGCCAGCGCCGTCACCTCGACCTCCACCGCGGCCTTCTCGAAGAGGTCGAGGGTCGAGACGCCCACCGAGCCGGTGGAACCCAGAACGGAGACCTTACGCGGCAGGTTCAATGGCCCCATCCCAGGTGATTGGCCAGGCGCGCCCCGGCCATGACGACCACGGCGAACATCAGTCCATCAACGCGGTCCAACAGCCCTCCGTGCCCGGGAATCAGGTCGCCGGAGTCCTTGACCCCGAATCGGCGCTTCAAAGCCGACTCCCAAAGATCGCCCGCCATGGTGGCCAGGCCCACCGCCAGGCCCACCAGGGCCGCGGCGCGCACGTCGAGGCGGAACACCGAAAGGCCGGCCATCAAGCTGGCGGCGCCGGAGGCCGCGGCCAGCCCGCCGATGAAGCCGGACCAGGTCTTGTTGGGCGAGAACCGGGGCCACAGCTTGGGCCCCTTGAGGACGCTGCCGACCGCGAAGGCCCCGATGTCGGCCGACCAGGTGCAGGCGAACAACATCAGCGTCCACCAGTGCCCCTGGTTGGTGGAGCGCAGCCAGACCAGGCACACCGCGGCCGGCGCGATGTAGAGCACGCCATAGCCGGCGTCGACCGCCCGCTCGGCCACACCGCGCGCCACCAGGGCGGCGGCCAGCGCGCCCAGCGGCACCGCCAACCAGGCCGACTTGAAGTAGCCCAGGTGGGCCAGGAAGACCGCCACCAGCACCGCCGCGGTGACGGCGGCCGCCACCCGCACCGGGGCGCGCGGGGCGCTCATGCCGCCCCACTCGATGGACAGCAGCGCCGTGCCGACCGAGATCACCAGCAGGAACAGCCACCCGCCATGCCACGCCGCGAACAGGGCGGCGGGCACCAGGACCACAGCCGAGGCGACCCTGAGAGCCAGATTCGACCAGTCGAAGCGCCTAGCCTGCGGCAAGGGCGTCATCGGGCACGACGGCCCCGTAGCGGCGATTGCGGGTCTGGAACTCGGCGACCGCCGCCTTCAGGTGATCGGCCGAATAGTCCGGCCACAGGACGTCCTGGAACACGAACTCCGCGTAGGCCGCTTCCCAGAGCATGAAATTGGAGAGGCGCTGCTCGCCCGACGGCCGCACGATCAGGTCCGGCGGCGGCGATCCGGCGGTGGCCAGGAGCGATTCGAACCCCGCCTCGGTGAGATCGCCAGGGACGGCGCGGCCGGCCGCCACCTCCTCGGCGAAGCGGCGGGCGGCCTCGACGATGTCGGCCTTGCCGCCGTAGTTGAACGCCACATTGAGGAAGAAGGCGTCGTTGCCGGCGGTGCGGGCCTCGGCCTCGCGGCAGATCTTGATCAGGTCGCGCGACAGGCCCTGCGTGCTGCCGATCACCCGGACGCGGACCCCTTCCCGCTCCAGGCGCGCGAGGTCGGTCTCGAAATAGCGCTTCGGCAGGGCCATCAGCTCGGCCACCTCGGCGGCCGGGCGGCTCCAGTTCTCGGTGGAAAAGCCGAACACGGTGAGCCAGCGGATATTCAGCTTCGGCGCCGCCTCGACGATCCGCTTCAGGGTGTCGGCGCCGGCGCGGTGGCCCAGCGAGCGCGGCAGGCCGCGGCGCTTCGCCCAGCGGCCATTGCCGTCCATGACGATCGCCACGTGCAGCGGCGCAGCCTCGGCCACGCCGGACGCCTCGCCCTTGGACGGCGTATTCTCTTGGACGGCCATGGAGTTAAGGGTCCTTGGGGGGCCGGCGCGCGCACGCTCAGACGTGCATGATCTCTTGTTCTTTGGTTTTCAAGGCTTCGTCGATGCGCTTGATCGCCTCGTCGGTGATCTTCTGGACCTCGGTCTCGAGCCGCTTGTGGTCGTCCTGATTGATGGCCCCGCCCTTCTCGGCCGCCTTCAGGTCGTCGTTGGCGTCGCGGCGGATGTTGCGCACCGCGACACGCTGTTGCTCGGCATACTTCCCGGCCACCTTGGCGAGCTCCTTGCGGCGCTCCTCGGTGAGCGGCGGGATGGGAATCCGCAGGTTCTGGCCGTCCACCATGGGATTCAGGCCCAGGCCCGCATTGCGGATGGCTTTTTCCGCCGCGACGACCAGGGCGCGGTCCCAGACGCTGACCATCAGCATGCGGGCGTCAGGCACGCTCACTGCGCCCACCTGGTTGAGCGGCATGGAGGCGCCGTAGGCGTCGACGTGCACCTGGTCGAGCAGGCCGACGGAGGCGCGCCCGGTGCGCAGCGAGCCGAACTCCTCCTTGAGCACCGCGACCGCCTTGTCCATGCGGTCCTTGTAGTTGGAGATCACCGGCTTTTCGGCGGTGGCCATTGGTCTTGCTCCTTCGGTCCGTCCGGACTCGGGCCTCAGGCGATGGTCGTGAAGACGCCCTCGCCGCCCAGCACCTTCAGCAGATTGCCCCGTTCGCGGATCGAGAAGACCACGATCGGGATGTGGTTGTCGCGCATGAGGCTGACCGCCGAGGCGTCCATGACCTTGAGGTCCTTGGCCAGCACGTCCTGGTAGGACAGCGTCTCGTAGCGCTGCGCCTTGGGATCCTTCTTCGGATCGGCGGTGTAGACGCCGTCGACGCTGGTCCCCTTGAAGAGTGCGTCGCAGCCCATCTCGGCGGCGCGCAGGGCGGCGGCCGAATCGGTGGTGAAATAGGGCGCGCCGAGGCCGGCGGCGAAGATCACCACGCGGCCCTTCTCCAGGTGGCGCAGGGCGCGCCGGCGGATGTAGGGCTCGCAGACAGCCTCCATCGGGATCGCCGACTGGACGCGGGTGTAGACACCCTTCTTCTCCATCGACGACTGCAGGGCGAGCGCGTTCATGACGGTGGCCAGCATGCCCATGTAGTCGGCGCTGGCCCGCTCCACGCCGCTCTCGGCCAGCGCCGCGCCGCGGAAGATATTTCCGCCGCCCACCACCAGGCAGACCTGCACGCCGGCGCGGACCACCTGGGCGATCTCGTCGGAGACGGCGTCCAGGGTCGCGGGATCGATGCCGAACTGATCGCCGCCGACGCCCGCCTCTCCGGAGAGTTTCAGGAGGATGCGTTTGTAGCGGGGCTGGGCGTCGGGCATGGCGCAATCCCTATCGCAAACTGAACATATGCCAAGGGCGCGGCGCGCGTGAACGCGCCGCGCCCTTGGGGTACTCGATGGACCGAGACTAACTCTGGCCGGTGAGCTGGGCCACCTCGGAGGCGAAGTCCTCGGTCTTCTTCTCCACGCCCTCGCCGAGCGCGAAGCGGACGAAGCCCTTCACGGAGACGGGCGAGCCCAGCTCCTTGGCGGTTTCGGCGACCAGCTGCTCGATGGTCTGGTCCGGGTTCATGACGAAGGGCTGTTTCAGGAGCACCACCTCTTCCTGCCACTTGCGGATCCGGCCC
>JAQGIX010000171.1 GCA_028290925.1 Phenylobacterium sp.
GGGCGCGGGATTCCCTGGCCGCCGGCTGCGACGTGGTGCTTCACTGCAACGGCGACATGGGGGAGATGAAGGCCGTGGTCGTGGGACCCGGCGCTCTGAAGGGCAAGGCGGCCAGGCGCGCCGAGGCCGCCCTGGCGCGCATCCCCCGCGCCGCCGAGCCGCTGGACCTCGCCGAGGCCGTCGCCCGCTTCGAGGCCGCCTTCGAGGGCAGGTCGGCGGCATGAGCGTCACCTATCAGCCCGGCCTGGACTTCGCCGCCGCCGAGAACGCCGCCCTCGACGGCGAGGCGCTGATCATCGACCTCGACGGTTACGAAGGCCCGCTGCACGTGCTGCTGGCGCTCGCCCGCAGCCAGAAGGTCGACCTCCTCAAGCTCTCGGTCCTCAAGCTCGCCGAGCAGTACCTGGCCTTCGTGCAGGAGGCGCGCCGCCGGCGGTTCTCCCTGGCCGCCGACTATCTCGTGATGGCCGCCTGGCTGGCCTATCTGAAGTCCCGCCTGCTGCTGCCCAAGCCCGAGCAGCCCAAGGCCGAGGAGGTTCCGGCCGAGGAGATCGCCGCCCGGCTGGCCTTCCGGCTGGCCAAGCTCGACGCCATGCGCCAGGCCGCCGAAGGCCTGAAGACCCGCCCGCAGCTCGGCCGCGACGTGTTCGGCCGCGGCGACCCGCAGGCCATCCGGATCATCCCCTCCGGCCGCATCGAGGGCGACCTCTATTCGCTGATGGGGGCCTACGTCGGCCAGCGGCGCAAGGAGAGCGGCCGCCGCTACACGCCCGCCGCGCCCACCACCTATCCCCTGGAGGACGCCCGCGAGCGCTTGCGCCGGTTGCTGCCCGAGCTGGAGCGCTGGACCCCGCTGGCCGGCGTCGCACCCTTCGCGCCGGAAGGCCCCGGGCCAAGCCGCGCCTCCTACGTGGCCTCGACGCTGTCGGCCAGCCTGGAGCTGGTGAAGGACGGGGCGCTGGAGGCCCGCCAGCTGGAAGCCTTCGCCGACGTCTTCCTGCGCGCCCGCGCCACGGCCCGGGACCAGGCCGCATGAGCGACGTCAGCCACACCGAGCGTGAGGTCGAGGCGCTGCTGTTCGCCGCCGCCGGACCCTTGGGCCTGCAGGACCTGGCTCGCCGGCTGCCGGAGGGCGCTGACGTCGAAGGGGCCCTGGCCGCGCTCGCCGCCCGCTACGCCGGCCGTGGCGTGGAGTTGGTCTGCGTCGCCGAGCGCTGGCGGCTGCAGACCGCGGTCGACCTCGCATGGCTGATGACCGAGGAGCGCGACGAGCCCCGCCGACTCTCCAAGGCCGCCCAGGAGACCCTGGCCATCATCGCCTACCACCAGCCGGTGACCCGGGCGGAGATCGAGGCGGTGCGCGGCGTCCAGGCGAGCCGCGGCACCCTCGATGTGTTGCTGGAGCTCGGCCTCGTGCGGATGCGCGGTCGCCGCCGCACGCCGGGCCGGCCGGTGACCTACGGCACCACCGAGGCCTTCCTGGAGCACTACGGGCTGGCGAACCTCACCGACCTGCCGGGCGTGGCGGAGATGCGCGCCGCGGGATTGCTGTCGCTCGACCTGCCGCCCGACTTCGCCGTGCCCGATCCCATGGGCCTGGCGCCCGACGAGGACCCGCTGGAGGCCGGCGAGGAGCCCGAATTCCATACGGACTTCCTCGGCGAGGCCGAGCCGGTGGAGCAGAGTTGAAATCATCGGCCGCGTGGCGCGTCATCGAGGGACGGACTATATAGCCCGCTTGAGATCTTGCGGGCGCGCGATCGGCCAAGACCGCGGACCGCTTTTGGAGTTTCGGCGATATGGGTTCTCTTTCGATCTGGCATGTGATCATCGCGGTGGTGGTCCTGGCCCTCCTGTTCGGCGGGCGCGGGCGCATTTCCGGGATCATGGGCGACACGGCCAAGGGCATCCGCGCTTTCCGCGACGGTCTGAAGGGTGAGGAAGAGACGCCCCAGTCCGCCGACGCCAAGCCGCTCCCCAAGGAGTCCGAGAAGGACAAGGCCCGCAGCTGATCGGCGCCGCCGGCCGCAGCGCGTTCCCCTCCGCCTGAAAGCGCGGTAAGGCCAGCGCCATGTTCCTCGAAGGAAAAACCCTCGAGCTGCTGATCGCCGCCATCGTGGCGCTGATCGTGGTGGGGCCGAAGGATCTGCCGGTGCTGCTGCGCCGGCTTGGCCAGTTCATGGCCAAACTGCGCGGAATGGCGGCCGAGTTCCGCGCCAGCTTCGACGAGATGGCCCGCCAGTCCGAGCTCGACGAGCTGCGCAAGGAGGTGGAAGCCCTGCGCAAGGGCCAGCTCTCCGACATCGCCGTCCAGGCCGGCCACGCCGAGACCACCCAGATCGTCGACGAGATCCACCAGAGCCTGTCCGAGGTCGGCGTGCAGCTGCACCCGCCGATGAGCTACCAGTACGCCGAGGCCGCGGCGCAGGCGCCGCCGGTGACCATGACCGCCGCCGAACCTGCGCCGAAGAAGCCCAAGGCCAAGCCGCGCGCCAGGCCGGCGAGCAAGGCCAAGGCCGCATCGCTCAAGACGCCCGCGGCCAAGCCCGCCGCCAAGCCTGCGACGGCCAAGCCCGCTGCGCGCAAGACCGCCGCCAAGTCCAAGACCGCGACCGCCAAGCGCCGCAAGGCGACGTCGTGAGCGACCTGCCCCCCGACGAATCCGAGATCGAGGCCTCCCGCGCCCCGCTGCTCGATCACCTGATCGAACTGCGCCAGCGGCTGATCGTCAGCGTCGCCGGCTTCTTCGTGGCCTTCATCGTCTGCTTCGCCTTCTCTCAGTCGCTGCTGGAGTTCCTGATCCGGCCTTTCTCCATCGCCGCCCAGCTGCTGGCGGTGCGCCAGAGTCAGGTGGCGCATGGAACCGGAGCCCAGGTCCTGGGGGCGATCGCCGGCGCCAAGGACATGGTCCTGGCCCTGGTCGGCGTGCTGCATCTGCCGCCGCCCACCGGCAAGGTCACCAGCCTCATCGCCACCGCGCCCCTGGAAGTGTTCTTCACCAAGGTGAAGCTTGGCGCGTTCGGCGGGCTGATCCTCGCCTTCCCGGTCCTGGCCTGGCAGATCTACGCCTTTGTGGCGCCGGGCCTCTACAAGCGCGAACGGCGGGCTTTCCTG
>JAQGIX010000201.1 GCA_028290925.1 Phenylobacterium sp.
CCGCGGGCGGCCCACATGTCGATCTCCAGGGTCGCGATGCCGGCGGCGTTCAGGGCCGCCGCGTGGAAGTCCCCACGGCCGTCGACCCCGTCCGAGCCATGGCAGATCACCACCGCGGCGGTCTCGCCCGCAGCGTCCTGGAGGGTGTTGAGCTTGCCGGCCACCGTGAGCGACGGCGTGGCGAAGGCGACATAGGAGGTGCGGACTGACATGCGCCAACCTCGCCGCCCGGCCTGACAGCGTCAATCGCCGCCTGCTAGGCTCCGCCCATGCTGACCCACGACGATGTGCGGCGGATCGCGCTCTCCATGCCCGAGGCCTACGAGGAGCCGCACTTCGAGAGCCCGTCGTTCCGGGTCAACACCAAGATCTTCTGCACCATGAGCCGCACCGAGCCGCGGATGATGCTGAAGTTCGATCCCGAGGATCAGCACAACCTCGCAGCCGACAGCCCGGGGGCGATCTGGCCCGTGCCCGGCTACTGGGGCCAGAAGGGCGCGACCTACCTGCGCTTCACCGAGCTCGACGAGGCCCGCCTCGCCAGCCTCATGCGCCTGGCCTGGGCCAGGGTCGCGCCCAAGCGGCTGCTTCGCGCCTAGCGCACGAAGAACAGGATCCAGAGGACCAGCAGCACGACATTGCTGGTCGCGAAGGCGATCAGCCGGTGCATGACGTTGTTGTAGGTCACGTGGATCAGCGAATGGGCCACGCGCAGGGCCACGTAGATCCAGGCCACCGTCAGCACGAGGCCGTCCACCTTGCCGGCCACGTAGTACATGAGCCCCGCCACGTAGAAGAGCAGCGGCAGCTCGAGCAGGTTCATCATGTTGCGGTTGGGGATCGAAACCTCGCCCGGCACCCGCGCCGACTCGCCGAACTTGAAGTCGTCGGCCTTGATCAGCCCGGCGCGGCCGGCCGCAAACCGCCGGAACGGGATGTTCAACAGAACCGCGAAGGTCAGGAAGGCCAGCGCGCCCATGGGCAGGAAGATCAGTTGCTGTTGCATGACGCTCTCCCGCGATCTATGGCCCGCAAAGCCTAGCGGCGCGGCTTGATCGCGAACAGGCTTTCATGCATACACCCCCGCTCACGTCGGCGGCGGACCTCCGCCGCCGTCATCATTTCCACGCCCGCGAGATACTCCGATGGCCGTTCCTAAGCGCAAAACCTCGCCGTCCAGGCGCAACATGCGGCGCTCGCACCACGCCCTGCCGGCCAATTCCTTTGTCGAGGACAAGGAAACCGGCGAGCTGAAGCGGCCGCACCACGTCGACCTGAAGACCGGCATGTACAAGGGCCGCCAGGTCCTGACGCCGAAGGAAGACTAAGGCTTCCAGAGCCTTCGACAATTGCGACGCCGGCTGTTCCAAACGGCCGGCGTTTTGATTCCGGATCCTTCTCCCGCAGGGGAGACGCACGACATCACTGCGTCCGCCCGCGCGCCTGCACCGCCGCCCGGCGGGCCTCGACCATCTCGGGCGTCACCTCGGCATTGTGGGCCACCGAGCGGTCGTGCTCCAGCGCCAGGCCCTCGGCCAGGGAAAGCGCGTAGCCGTCGTCGATCATCGCCTTGTAGGTGATCAGCATGTCGCCTTCGATCTGGGCCATCTCGGAGGCCAGCTTCAGCGCCGTCGGCATCAGCTCGGCGGGCTCGACCACGCGGTTCACCAGGCCCCAGTCGTAGGCCTGCTGGGCGGAGAGGAAGTTGCCGGTCAGCGACAGCTCCTTGGCGCGATAGGGCCCGATCGCCCGCGA
The DNA here is from genome assembly GCA_028290925.1 of Phenylobacterium sp. Lineage (GTDB taxonomy): Bacteria > Pseudomonadota > Alphaproteobacteria > Caulobacterales > Caulobacteraceae > Phenylobacterium. Next base: position 1,756 of record JAQGIX010000201.1, read on the forward strand.
GAGTTTCTGCGACAGCCCCCAGCCGGGCGTGATCCCCACCCGCGCATGGGTGTCGGCGAAGCGGGCGTTGGTCGAGCAGATCAGTACGTCGCAGGCCAGCGCCACCTCGAAGCCGCCGGTGATCGCCACGCCATTGATCGCCCCGATGATCGGCTTGGAGCAGGCGAGCACGGCCCGCGCCGGATTCTCCGCAGGATCTGTGGCGTTGGCGGCCCCCATCCCCAGCGGATCGGTCCCCAGCTCCTTCAAATCGAGCCCCGCCGTGAACGCCCGCTCGCCGGCCCCGGTCAGCACCACGACCTTGACCGCCGGATCGGCGTCCAGCTCGACCATCGCCTGGCGCAGCGCGGCCCGCAGCGCCTTGGAGAGCGCATTCATCGCCTCCGGCCGGTTGAAGGTCACCACGGCGACCGGGCCGGTCTTCTCCACGAGCAGCATGAGGCGTTCTCCGTTCAGCCCGCGCATGAACCGGCGGACGCGGCGGCCGTCAAGCGTTGCCCCGGCGCGGGAAGCTGGCTATCCGTCGCGGCCCATAGGCAGAGGACACCCATGACCGAGATCGTCGACATCGTCGCCCGCGAGATCCTCGACAGCCGCGGCAATCCCACGGTGGAGGTCGACGTGATCCTCGAGGACGGCTCCATGGGCCGCGCGGCCGTGCCCTCCGGCGCCTCCACCGGCGCCCACGAGGCCGTCGAGAAGCGTGACGGCGACAAGAAGCGCTACGGCGGCAAGGGCGTGACCCAGGCGGTCGATGCGGTGAACGGCGAGATCTACGACGCGCTTTCCGGCTCCGACGCCGAGGACCAGCGGCGCATCGACAAGCTGCTGATCGAGCTCGACGGCACGCCCAACAAGGCCCGGCTGGGCGCCAACGCCATCCTCGGCGTCAGCCTGGCGACCGCCAAGGCGGCGGCCGGCTCGGCGGCCCTACCGCTCTACAAATATGTGGGCGGGGTCTCGGCCCGCGTCCTGCCCGTGCCGATGATGAACATCATCAACGGCGGGGCCCACGCGGATAATCCGATCGACATCCAGGAGTTCATGATCCTGCCGACCGGCGCGCCCAGCTTCGCCGAGGCGCTGCGCATGGGCGGGGAGATCTTCCATGCGCTGAAGAGCCAGCTGAAGGCCGCGGGCCACAACACCAACGTCGGCGACGAGGGCGGCTTCGCCCCGAACCTTGCCACCGCCGAAGAGGCGCTCAGCTTCATCATGAAGGCCGGGCACAGCGCGGGCTACAAGGCGGGCGCCGACTTCGTGCTCGGTCTCGACGCTGCCGCCAGCGAGTTCTTCAAGGGCGGCAAGTACGTCATGGAGGGCGAGGGCAAGACGCTCGATCCGGCCGGCATGGTCGACTACCTGGCGAAGCTCGCCGCCGAGTTCCCGATCGTCTCCATCGAGGATGGCTGCGCGGAGGACGATTTCGACGGCTGGAAACAGCTCACCGACAAGCTGGGCGGCAAGATCCAGCTGGTGGGCGACGACCTGTTCGTCACCAACCCGAAGCGGCTGGCCATGGGCATCGAGAAGGGCCTGGCCAATTCGATCCTCATCAAGGTCAACCAGATCGGCACGCTCTCGGAGACCCTCGACGCCGTCGATCTCGCCCACCGCAACGCCTACACCGCGGTGATGAGCCACCGTTCCGGCGAGACCGAGGATTCGACCATCGCCGACCTCGCCGTGGCCACCAACTGCGGGCAGATCAAGACCGGCTCGCTGTCGCGCTCCGATCGCCTGGCCAAGTACAACCAACTGCTGCGCATCGAGGAAGAGCTCGGCGACCAGGCGGTCTACGCCGGGCGAGGCGCCTTGAAGCACGGCTGAGCCTCTCGGGGCTTACCTCCCATTAAGCATGTCGGCGGCATCTATCGGGCTCGCGCCCCAAGGATTCGCCGTTGCTCGCCCGCCTTCGCTCCTATCTGCCGACCGCGGCGCTCGCCCTGCTGATCGTCTATTTCGGCGTCCACGCCTTCACCGGCGAGCAGGGGCTGCTCTCCTCCAACCTGCGCGACGAGACCCTCACGGCCAAGACCCGCGAGCTCGCCGCCCTGCAAGCGCAGCGGGAGGATCTGGAGAAACGCGCCCGTCTTTTGCGCGACACGTCACTTTCGGCCGACTTGCTGGAGGAAAGGGCGCGCTCCCTGCTAGGCTTCGCCGATCCAAGGGATTATGTGATCCGCACGAAGCCTTAGACCCGCCGATGGCGGTTCCAGAGGCGCATCAAGACGACCATGGAGTAACGCATGGCGCGTGGGCAGGCCGGCGCGACCGGCCGGCGGAAGGCCAACGGCGTCGATCCCAAGAGCGGGGCCGGCAAGGACGAGCTGCTTAGGTACTATCGGGACATGCTGCTGATCCGTCGCTTCGAGGAGCGCGCGGGCCAGCTCTACGGCATGGGCCTGATCGGCGGCTTCTGCCACCTGTACATCGGCCAGGAGGCGATCGCGGTCGGCGTGCAGTCGGTGAAGCAGCCGGGCGACCAGATCATCACCGGCTACCGCGAGCACGGCCACATGCTGGCGGCCGGCATGGATCCCAAGGAGGTCATGGCCGAGCTCACCGGGCGCGCCAGCGGCGTGTCCAAGGGCAAGGGCGGCTCCATGCACATGTTCTCGACCGAGAGCGACTTCTACGGCGGGCACGGCATCGTCGGCGCCCAGGTGAGCCTGGGCACCGGCCTGGCGCTCGCCGACAAGTACCGCGACAACGGCAAGGTCAGCTTCACCTACTTCGGCGACGGCGCCGCCAACCAGGGCCAGGTCTACGAGAGCTTCAACATGGCCGAGATCTGGCGGCTGCCGGTGGTCTACATCATCGAGAACAACCAGTACGCCATGGGGACCTCCATCGAGCGGTCGTCCTCGGAGACCCACCTCTACAAGCGCGGCGCCTCCTTCCGTATCCCGGGCGAAGAGGTCGACGGCATGGATGTGCTGGCCGTGCGCGCCGCCACCGCCAAGGCCGCCGAGCACGCCCGCTCCGGAAACGGCCCCTATATCCTCGAGATGAAGACCTACCGCTACCGCGGCCACTCCATGAGCGACCCGGCCAAGTACCGCACCCGCGAGGAGGTCGATCAGATCCGCAAGACCCGCGACCCCATCGACCACGTCGAGGAGTTGCTGGAGAAGCAAGGCTGGGCCGATGAGCCCACGCTCAAGGCCATCGACGCCGAGGTGAAGAAGATCGTCGCCGAGGCCGCGGAGTTCGCGCGCACCAGCCCCGAGCCCGACCCGTCCGAGCTCTACACCGACGTCTATACCGAGGTCCCGGCATGACCGACGTTCTCATGCCCGCGCTTTCTCCGACGATGGAGGAGGGCACCCTCGCCAAGTGGCACGTGAAGAAGGGCGACCAGGTCCGCGCCGGCGACGTCATCGCCGAGATCGAGACCGACAAGGCCACCATGGAGGTGGAAGCCGTCGACGAGGGCACGGTCGAGGACATCCTGGTGCCCGAGGGCACGGAGGCCGTGAAGGTCAACACGCCCATCGCCCGGCTGTCGGGCGAAGGCGGCATGGCTGCCCCGACGCCGCGGCCCGCCGCGCCTCAGGCCGCGTCCCAGCCTGCGCCCGCCAAGGCCGAAGCCGGCGGCGGCCGGGGCCAGGGCGAAGCCTCGGCCGGCGACCCTGAGAAGAAGCCGCCGGAGGCCGCCCGCCCGAAGCCGGAAGGCGAGGGGCCGGCCGCCGTGGTCCCGCCGCAGCCGCTCACCGATCCCGAGCTGCCGGCCGGAACCAACCTGATCAAGCAGACCGTCCGCGACGCCCTGCGCGACGCCATGGCCGAGGAGATGCGCCGCGATCCGGACGTCTTCCTGATGGGCGAAGAGGTCGCCCAATACCAGGGCGCCTACAAGGTCAGCCGCGACCTGTTGCAGGAGTTCGGCGAGCGCCGGGTGATCGACACCCCGATCACCGAATACGGCTTCGCGGGCGTGGGCGTCGGCGCGGCCATGGCCGGCCTGAAGCCGATCGTCGAATTCATGACCTTCAACTTCGCCCTGCAGGCGATTGATCATATTGTGAATTCCGCCGCCAAGACGCTCTACATGTCAGGCGGCCAGATCAAGACGTCCATCGTCTTCCGCGGCCCCAACGGCGCGGCCGCCCGCGTGGCGGCCCAGCACAGCCAGGACTTCGCCGCCTGGTACGGCTCGGTGCCCGGCCTGAAGGTGATCGCCCCCTACGACGCCGCCGACGCCAAGGGCCTGCTGAAGGCCGCCATCCGGGATCCGAACCCGGTGGTCTTCCTGGAAAACGAGATGCTCTACGGCCACGAGTTCGACGTGCCGGAGGGGATCGACTGGGTGCTGCCGATCGGCAAGGCCAAGATCCGCCGCGAGGGCTCGGGCGTCACCCTGGTCGCCTATTCGCGCATGGTGGGCTTCTGCCTCGAGGCCGCCGAGCAGTTGGCCGCCGAGGGGATCGAGGCCGAGGTCATCGACCTGCGCACCATCCGGCCCATGGACCACCAGACGGTCATCGAGAGCGTCAAGAAGACCAACCGCCTGGTCACCGTCGAGGAAGGCTGGGGCCCCATGGGCGTCGGCGCGGAGATCGCCGCCCGGGTGGTCGCCGAGGCCTTCGACTACCTCGACGCCCCGCCGGCCCGCGTCCACCAGGAGGACGTGCCGCTGCCCTACGCCGCCAACCTCGAAGCCCTGTCGCTGCCTTCGGTCGAGAAGATCGTCAAGGCGGCGAGGGCGGTGAGCTACAAATGAGCGAGGCGCCCTTCACCTGGCGCTCGGGCGGCTGCCATTGCGGCGGCGTGCGCTTCGAGGTGGCGCTGGCCGAGGTCGTCGAGGCCCAGACCTGCAACTGCTCCATGTGCGGCAAGACCGGCTTCGTCCATGTGATCGTGCCGGAGAGCCGGTTCCGCATCACCAAGGGCGCCGAGCGGCTCGCCGAATACACCTTCAACACCCGCGTCGCGAAGCACCTGTTCTGCTCGGAATGCGGCGTGAAGAGCTTCTACCGGCCGCGCTCCAATCCCGACGGCTGGAGCGTCAACGCGCGCTGCCTGGATTCGACCGACGGACTGGACCTGCGGATCGAGGCCTTCGACGGCCAGAACTGGGAGGCCAACGCCCAGGGTCTCGCCCATCTTTCGCAGGAGCCGGCATGACCACCCAGCTCGCCGGCCACTGCCACTGCCGATCCGTGCGGGTGATTCTCGAGCCCGGCCGGCCGGTGGCCGAGCTGCCGCTGCGCGCCTGCCAGTGCTCGTTCTGCCGCACGCGCGGAGCGCTCACCACCAGCGATCCCGCCGCGCATCTGTTCGTCGAGGCCGCGCCCGGCTCGCTCAACCGCTACCGCTTCGGCCAGAAGATCACCGACTTCCTGCTTTGCGCCGAATGCGGGACCTACGTCGCCGCGGTCAGCGAGACGCCGGCCGGCGTCATGGGCGTGGTCAATGTCCGCGGCGTCGACCTCGCCGGCTTCGAAGGCCGCACGCCCGATCCGATGATCTACGACGAGGAGACCGCCGACCAGCGCCTGGCCCGCCGCCAGGACCGCTGGATGCCGGTCGTCGTGGTCGAAGTCCAACCGAGCATCTGAGCCTCATGTCCATCGAC
>JAQGIX010000250.1 GCA_028290925.1 Phenylobacterium sp.
GTGATCGTCTCCTCCGACAAGGACCTGATGCAGCTGGTGGGGGCGAAGGTCTCCATGCTCGATCCCATGAAGAACCTGCGGATCGGGCCTGAGCAGGTGGTCGAGAAGTTCGGCGTTCTGCCGGACAAGGTCGTCGATGTGCAGGCCCTATGCGGCGATTCGGTGGATAACGTGCCCGGCGCCCCGGGCATCGGCATCAAGACCGCCTCGGCCCTGATCAACGAATACGGCGACCTCGACACGCTGTTGGCCCGCGCCGGCGAGATCAAGCAGGACAAGCGCCGCCAGACCCTGATCGACTTCGCCGACCAGATCCGGCTGTCGCGCGAACTGGTGAAGCTCGACTGCGACACCCCGCTGCCCGAGCCGGTCGACGACCTGGCGGTGCGCGAGCCGGACGCCGCGACCCTGGCCGCCTTCCTGGAGCAGATGGAGTTCCGCACGCTGGCCCGCCGGGTGGAGACCGCCGGCCAGCCGCCGGCCGTGCAGACCCCGGCGCCGGAGACCCGGGCGCTGGAGGCGCCCAAGCACGGGGCGATCGACGTCAACGCCTATGCCTGCGTGCGCGACGTGGCGACGCTGGACGCCTGGATCGCGCGGGCCCGTGAGGTGGGCGTCGTCGCCTTCGACACCGAGACCGACGCGCTGTCGGCCTCCAGCGCCAATCTCTGCGGCGTGTCGCTGGCCATCGCGCCGGGCGAGGCCTGCTACATCCCGGTCGGCCACGAGCACGAGGGCGACGGCGGGCTGGATTTCGAGACCAAGGAAGACCTGGCCCAGATCCCCTGCGCCGACGTCATCGCCCGGCTGAAGCCCTTGCTGGAAGACCCCACGGTCCTGAAGGTGGCGCAGAACGGCAAGTACGACCTGGCGGTGCTGTCGCGCTACGGGGTCGAGGTCTCGCCGATCGAGGACACCATGCTGATCAGCTTCGCCCTGGAGGGCGGGCTGCACAAAAGCCACGGGATGGACGAGCTGTCCCGGCGGCTGCTGGGCCACGAGCCGATCTCGTTCAAGACGGTGGCGGGGATCGGCAAGGCGCAGAAGAGCTTCAAGCACGTCGAGCTGGGGGCGGCGACCTGCTACGCGGCGGAGGACGCCGACGTCACCCTGCGCATCTACGAGCACCTGCGGCCGCGGCTGGCGCACGAGCACCTGCTGACCGTCTACGAGACCCTCGAGCGGCCGATGCCCAAGGTGCTGGTGGAGATGGAGCTGGCCGGGGTGAAGGTCGATCCCGACCGGCTGCGCCAGCTCTCCAACGACTTCTCGGTGCGCATGGGCGAGCTGGAGATCGAGGCCCATCGGGTGGCCGGCCGGCCGTTCAACCTGGGCAGCCCGAAGCAGATCGGCGACCTCCTGTTCAAGGAGATGGGCCTGGCCTCGGGCCGCACCACGGCGACGGGGGCGATGTCCACCGACGCCTCCATGCTGGAGGACCTGGCGGCCCAGGGCCATGAGCTGCCGCGCATCCTGCTGGACTGGCGCCAGCTGTCGAAGCTGAAGGGCACCTATACCGACAACCTGGTGGCGGCGATCGATCCGCGGACGGGCCGGGTGCACACCTCCTATTCGCTGGCGGCGGCCACCACCGGGCGCCTGGCGTCCACCGATCCCAACCTGCAGAACATCCCGATCCGCACCGAGGAAGGCCGCAAGATCCGCCGGGCCTTCATCGCCGAGCCGGGCCACGTGCTGATCAGCGCCGACTACAGCCAGATCGAGCTGCGGCTGCTGGCCCACATCGGCGACATCCCGCAGCTGAAGAAGGCCTTCGCCGACGGCCTCGACATCCACGCCATGACCGCCTCGGAGATGTTCGGCGTGCCGGTCGAGGGCATGCCGGCCGAGACGCGCCGGCGGGCCAAGGCGATCAACTTCGGCATCGTCTACGGCATCTCCGCCTTCGGCCTGGCCAACCAGCTGTCGATCCCGCGCGAGGAGGCCGGCGCCTACATCAAGACCTATTTCGAGCGCTTCCCCGGCATCCGCACCTACATGGACCGCATGCAGCGCCAGGTGCGGGCCGAGGCCTTCGTGACCACCATCTTCGGCCGCAAGGTGCATATCCCGGCGGCCCGCGGGCACAGCCAGGCGGAGCGCGGCTTCGCCGACCGCGCGGCGATCAACGCGCCGATCCAAGGCGCGGCGGCCGACATCATGCGCCGCGCCATGATCCGCATGCCGGCGGCGCTGCGCGACGCCGGGCTGACGGCGAGGATGCTGCTGCAGGTGCACGACGAACTCGTCTTCGAGGCGCCGGAGGCCGAGGCCGAGGCGGTGATCGCCGTCGCCAGGCAGATCATGGAGCGCGCCGCCGAGCCGGCGGTGTCGATCTCCGTGCCGCTGGTGGTGGACGCCCGCGCGGCAAGCAACTGGGACGACGCGCACTGATCCTGGCCCGCGGTCGTCGCGCTGCGCGCTCCCGACCCGACGCGGGCTGAATTCCCTGGCCCGCGGTCGTCGCGCTGCGCGCTCCCGACCCGACGCGGGCTGGCGCTAGACGGCGGGGATCGACTGCCCCTTGTCGGCCCCGATCTCCAACCAGCCCCGGCCGTCGCCGTCCGGCGTGAGCTGGGCCTCGACGGCGTCGCCCTGGCGCTTCAGCCGCAGGGTCTGCCCCCAGAACGGCAACTCGCCGGCGCCATTGGCGTCCCAGCGCACGAAGCCCTCCCAGAAGGTCACCTTGCCCTTGGCGTTTTGGGCCACGGCCTCCAGGCCGACGCCGCCCTTGGCGATGCGGTCGACCTTCACGGTCACGTCCAGGGGCCCCAGCAGGTCCTTGTCGCTGGGCCGCAGGGCGAGCTGGGAGCCCTTGATGACGCGGGGCGCCAGCACGGGATGGCCATTGCCCTGCAGCCAGAGCTCCGCGCGGGTGGGCATGACCACCTCGTAGCCTTCGAAGCCGGCGGTGATGCAGCGCGGCTGGGTGACCCGGCCGCGGATCGAGTTGTTGGAGATGGGGCCGCACCATTGGGTGTCGCCGCTCAGGCCGCCCTCGGGCCTGGCCTGGTAGCTGACCTCATGGAACACTCCGCCGGCCTCGGCGCGCTCGTCCAGAAACCGGCTGACCTGGAAGTCCTGCATCAGGACGGCCGTGCGGCGGTGGGCCGCCACGCCGGCGAGCAGGGGCTCGCCGGCCTTCACCGGCCCGGTGGAGAGCGTGAGCTTCGCCGGGTCGAGGCGCACCCCGCCGACCACATAGGGCTCGGTCTTGGCCGCGGGCATGGGGTCGGCCGCGGGCGTCAGGGCGGTGGTGATGCGGGCCGTCAAATCCTTGGCGAGGAACCCGTCCAGCCAACTCGCCCGCGCCGCGTCGGTCTTCGCGGTCTGCAGGTCTTGCACCTCCTCGGCGGTCAGCTCGAGCTTCCCGAAGCCGTGCGCACGCATGCAGGTTTCGACCGATCGCTGCTGGGCCCGCGCCTGCAGGAAGCCCTGCGCCAGGCCGGCGCCGAGCGCCCCGGCGGCGGTCGCCGCGGGATTGTTGCGATAGACCAGGTAGCCGGCGCTCGGCGGGCGGATGCCGCGAGCTTCGTCCCAGCACGCCTGGCCCTGCGCTTGCATATCCGCCCGGGCGGCGCCGGGCTTGGCATAGACGAAGGTTCCCCGCGCCGCGACGGGGCCGGCCGCGCCCAGCAGGCAGCCCAGGGCGGCGGCGGCCGCCAGATATCGCAAGCTAAGCAATTGAAAACCCCAGAAGTTCTGAGCGCCTTGTGCCATGTCGAGCGCCGACGCGCCGCGCGGCGCGGGGACGCAGCCGCCTCACACCGCCGCGTGGACCGGCCGCTTGGCCTTGGCCTGCAGGATCTGCTGGTCGTCGTGATGCAGGCGCACCGCGGTGAGCACGCCGGTGGCGTAGGCGCCGGTGTCGACGCCCAGGCGGGTGGGGGTGAGCTGCGGCGTCTCCATGGGCGTGTGGCCGTGGACGATCACCTTCTCGAAGCGGCCGCGCTCCTCGAGGAACTCCTGGCGGATCCACAGCAGGTCGCGCTCGGACTGGGCGGCGAGCGGCACGCCGGGGCGCACGCCGGCGTGGACGAAGGCGTAGTCGCCGGCGTCGGTCATCAGTTCGAGGTTCTCATAGAAGGCCCGGTGCGGCGGCGGCAGGGCCGCGGCGAAGGCGTCGCGCACGGGGATCCAGGCCTCGGCGTCGGTGCGCTGGACCGGCGGCTGCACGCCGTAGGAGGCGAGGGTCGCAGCCCCGCCGTGCTCCATCCAGGTGGCCCCGAAGCTGGGGTCGCCGAGGAACTGCAGCAGAGCCTCCTCGTGGTTGCCCTTCAGCGCGCGGACCTCGAACTTCGGCCAGGTCATCATCTGCAGGATGAGGTCGACGACGCCGCGGCTGTCGGGCCCGCGGTCCACATAGTCGCCGAGGAACACCAGCAAGGGCTTCGCGTCCGGCTCGGCGGCCAGCACGTCCTGGGCGATGTCGTGCAGCAACGGGCCCAGCAGATCGAGCCGGCCGTGGACGTCGCCCACCGCATAGACCAGCCGGCCCTCGGTGGAGGGCGCGGCGTCACGCACGGGTTTGCGGCCGAAGAAGCGGGCGAACACGGAAGCGGAGATCCCCAATTTGCAGGCGGCAGGATAGGCCGGCCCGCCCTTCCCTTCAACGAAGGGGCGCTTAAGCCGCAGGCGAGGCGGGCGTGGTGCAGGCTGGCGGGCTGGAAGGTTCCTGGTGGAGCCGAGCGGAATCGAACCGCTGACCTCCTCATTGCGAACGAGGCGCTCTACCAACTGAGCTACGGCCCCAGGAAGGCGCGGAATAAGGCGATTGGGGCTGGGCCTGTCAAGCGCCCGTATCGCGCGACCCCCGGCCGTGGCCGCCCGCGGCTTCGCCTTTGCCACCGCCGAAAAGCCCGCTAGAAGCAGCGGCCATGGCCAGCTTCCTGCACTTCATCCTCGACGCCCTCCTGAGCCTGTTGATCTGGGCGATCATCATCAACGCGATCATCTCGTGGCTGGTGGCCTTCGACGTGATCAACCTCAGGAACCGGGTCATCTATCAGATCGCCCACTTCCTGGACGCGGTGACGCGGCCGGTGCTGCGGCCCTTCCAGCGCCTGATCCCCCCGCTGGGCGGCGTGGACATCACCCCGATCCTGGCCCTGCTGGTGCTCCAGGGGATCCGGATCTACATCCTGCCGCTGATCTTCGATCCCCTGCGCAACGTCATCGGCTAGCGATGCAGTTCGCGGTCCGCGTGACGCCGCAAGGCGGGCGCGACGCCGTCGAGGGCTGGACGCGCGACGACGCCGGCCGGCCGGTGCTGAAGGTCCGGGTGGCCGCCGCAGCCGCCGACGGCGCGGCCAATGCCGCAGTGCTGGCGCTGCTGGCCCAGGCGCTGAAGCTGCCGAAATCGACCCTGACGCTGGTCGCGGGCCATACCGCGCGGCTCAAGCGCATCGCGGCGGAGGTGACGCAGGCCGATCTCGCCCGCGCCTTCGGACCGCCGGCGGTCTAGGGCCACGCCACGCCACGCCGCACGCGATCTTTTTCCGCGGGCCAGCCGGAACTTATCATTTGAGCGGTGGTTGTCGGGACAGCCTCTCAACGACTTGCCTGTCGGACACGAGCGGCTCTTCGACCGGCCCGGCGGAACACCCTGGCATCCCCCCGACGACGCCGGGCCGGCCGATCCTCCCAAGACGTCCCCTCCTGAAAGCGATGGCCCAGCTCGGAACGCCGCCGCGTCTCACCGGTTGATTCAGGTGAAGGTTCGGAGATGAGGAGGCGTGGCCATGGCCGATTGGCGATCCGAGGATGCGGCCGCCGACGACCGCAGCTGGGTGGACCGCTGCGCGGACGATGAACTCGGCGGCCGAAGCCACCACCGGGGTCGCGGACCCAAGGACTGGAGCCGCGACGACCAGCAGGTCTATGTGGAGGTCTGCGAGCGGCTGCTGCACGACCGGCTGATCGACGCCCGCGGCATCGAGGTCGAGGTGGAGGCCGGCGTGGTCACCCTGAGGGGCGAGGCCCGCGCCGCGGCCGACCCGTGGCTCGCCCAGCGCCTGGTGGTCGAGACCGCCGGCGTGAAGGGCGTGCAGCTCGACCTCACGGTGCGGCTGCGCCCGCCGGAGCCGCAGCCCGAGGCCCGCGCCGACGAACGCATCGACAAGAGCCCCCGCGGCTATCCCATCCTGCCCACCTAGCGTGGGGGACGCACATCGGCCAGGATCGGACCATGTCCCGCTCCGACCTCGCCCGGCTGATCGCCGAGGCCCGCCGCGTGGTGGTGTTCACCGGGGCGGGGATCTCCACCGAATCCGGCATCCCGGACTTCCGCTCGCCCGGCGGCGTCTGGAGCAAGATGAAGCCGATCTACTTCCAGGACTTCGTCTCCGACCCGGCCAAGCGCCGCGAGGCCTGGGAGCGGGCCTTCAGCGGCCGCGCCGGCTGGACGGGCCGCCAGCCCAACGCCGGCCACCATGCGGTGGCCCGGCTGGTCGCCCAGGGCAAGGCCACCGCGGTGATCACCCAGAACGTCGACAACCTGCACCAGGATAGCGGCGTGCCGCCGGAGCGGATCGTCGAGCTGCACGGCAACGCCAGCTACGCCAAGTGCCTGGAATGCGGCGAGCGGCACGAGCTGGCCGAGCTGAAGGACAGCTTCCTGAAGGCCGGCGAGATCCCCTACTGCCGGGCGTGCGGCGGCCTGGTGAAGACCGCCACCGTATCCTTCGGCCAGCCCATGCCCGAGGCCGAGATGCGGCGCGCCGAGGCCGAGACGCTCAGCTGCGACCTGTTCCTGGTGCTGGGCTCCTCGCTGGTGGTCTATCCGGCGGCCGGCTTCCCGGCGCTCGCCAAGCGCAACGGCGCGAGGCTGGCCATCGTCAACCGCGAGCCCACCGACCTCGACGGCCTGGCCGACCTGGTGCTGCACGACGAGATCGGCCCGGCGATGAGCGGCGTCGTGCCGGCCAATTGAGCCGCCGCAATCCCGCCATCGGAGATTGACATCAGGCCCGGCCCGCCGTTCAGCAGGTCACCCTCAACAATCGGTATCGCCCGAGCCCATGTGGACATCCCCAGCCTCTTCCCGCCGCGTCCTGGTCCTGGCCGCGGTCGCCGCCGCGGCCGGCCTCGGCGGCTGCACCCATAGCCTCGATCCCACCCTCAGCCGGGCGGTGGCCGACGCCCGCGCCCACCGCGACGTGACGCACACCGCCGCCTGTCCGGCCCTGAGCTCGCCGGTCAGCGTCGGCTTCGCGTTCAGCGAATCCAGCCTGAACGAGCTGGCCACGCCGGCGCTGGAGTCCGCCGGCCTGCAGCTCACCTGTCATCCGCAGGTCTCGGCGCTGATCGTCGGCCAGTCCGACGGCCATGGCACGGACGCCGAGCAGCGCCAGCTCGCCCAGGCCCGCGCCGAGGCCGTGGCGCAGGACCTGCGCGGGCGGGGGATCGTCGCAGGACGGCTGCAGACCCAGGTGCAGGGGACCGCCCCGGTGGGCGACGCGGGGCGCCTGGTGGTGCTCGCCGAAGGGCGGCGCTGGTAGGCGCCCGGCGACTCCAACTTCGCCGTCATCCTCCGGTCGAGCGGAGGATGACGACTATGGGACGGGCCGGAGAACGCGGCGCGCGCTAGCCGTGCACCAGAACGCTCTTGATGTTGACGAACTCGTGGATGCCGAACTCCGAGCATTCGCGGCCGTAGCCGGAGTGCTTGACGCCGCCGAACGGCAGCCGTGGGTCGGAGCGGACATTGGCGTTGACGAAGCTCACGCCGGACTCGAGCTCCTCGGCGGCGATGCGTTCGCCGCGCGCCAGGTCGGTGGTCAGCACGCCGGACCCCAGGCCGAAGCGTGAAGCGTTGGCGATGGCGATCGCCTCGGCCTCGTCGCGCGCCTCGATCACCGCCGCCACCGGCCCGAACACCTCGTCGTCATGGGCCGGCATGCCGGGCTTCACATCGGTCAGCACGGTCGGCGGATACCAGGCGCCGGGCCGGTCCGGGACCTCTCCGCCGGTCAGCAGCCTGGCGCCGGCCGCCACGCTCCTGGCCACCTGGTCGTGGATGTGGTCGCGGGCCTCGGCGCTCTGCATGGGGCCGAGCCGGGTGGCCGGATCGCGCGGGTCGCCCATCTGGAAGGCCTGCATCTTGCCGACCAGGGCGCGCTCGAAGGCCTCGCGGAGTTCGCGGACCACGATGAAGCGCTTGCCGGCGATGCAGCTCTGGCCGCCGTTGACCATCCGGGCGGTGGCGCAGACCTCGGCGGCCTGGTCCACATCGGCGTCGGCCAGGACCACATAGGCGTCCGAGCCGCCCAGCTCGAGCACGCACTTCTTCAGCACCCCGCCGGCGGCGGTCGCCACCTGCCGGCCGGAATCGACGCTGCCGGTCAGGGTGACGGCGGCGATGTTGTCGTCCTCGATCAGGCCCTTGACCTCGCGGCCGGGGATCAGGGCGGTGCGGAACAGGTCCTCAGGGAAACCCGCCTCGCGGAACACGCTCTCGATGGCCAGCGCGCAGCCCGGCACGTTGGACGCGTGCTTCAGCACCGCGGCGTCGGCGGCCATCAGGGTCGGGGCGGCGAAGCGGAAGACCTGCCAGAACGGGAAGTTCCAGGGCATCACCGCCAGCACCACGCCCAGCGGATTGAAGGTGACGAAGGCCCGAGACGCATTCGGGGGGCCGCCCATGTCCACCGGCCGCCGCGCCAGGAAGCCCTCCGCGTGCTCGGCGAAGTAGTCGCAGTTGGCCGCGCACTTCTCGACCTCGGCCAGGCCCTCGGTGCGGGTCTTGCCCATCTCGGCGGTCATCAGCTCGGCGAACTCGTCCTGGCGCCGCCGCAAGGTCGCAGCCGCCGCGCGCATCGACGCCGCGCGCTCGGCGAAGGACGTCCGCCGCCAGCCCTGCCAGGCGCTGCGGGCGGCGCGCGCCAGGCCGCGGGCGTCCTCGAGGGTGTGGCCTTCGTAGGTGCGGCCCGGCTGGCCCGTGGCGGGGTCGGTGGTGGTCAGGGTGGGACGCGTCGCGGCGGCTGCGCCGCTCGCAGGGGCATGACCGCGCTCGGGTTGGATGCGCTCGTCCATGGGATCGCCTTCGTGGCTTAGAGGCCCCGCGGGTCAAACCCGCCGGACGAGGCCGGGTTCCCGACCCGCGTGCGACATCTGCGCCCGCCGGCTTTCGTTGACAACTCGTAAGCGGTAAGCCGCCATAATCACTGAGTTTAAGGGCGTTCGGTCGGGGGTTGGGGCATGCCATTGGTTCCGGAGGCGGTGGCCCTGCCCGGCAGCGGCCTGGTGTTCATCAACTACTACGACAGCACGGTCACCGACGCTTACCGAATCGCGGCCATCCAGGCCGAGAACTACCTCCAGAGCCATTTCACCAACCCGGTGACCATCAGCGTCAGCTTCCAGTTGCAGCCGCTCGCCGCCACCGCCGCGGCGTCGAATTCCTTCTCGCTGATCAGCGTCAGCTACG
The DNA here is from genome assembly GCA_028290925.1 of Phenylobacterium sp. Lineage (GTDB taxonomy): Bacteria > Pseudomonadota > Alphaproteobacteria > Caulobacterales > Caulobacteraceae > Phenylobacterium. Next base: position 9,428 of record JAQGIX010000250.1, read on the forward strand.
CGACCCTCACCGCGGCGCTGCGAAGCCACGCGGTGACCGCCGACGATTTCCTGGCGGTGAACGGCCTGCCGGCGGCCGACCCGTCCGGCGGCGTCGGCTTCTCCATCCCGGTGTCCGAGGCGCGCATCCTTGGGCTCGCGGCGCAGACCAACAGCCTGGACGTCACCGTCACCCTCAACAGCAACCTCGCCTGGACCTTCGGCCAGGACGCGGTGGGCGCGATCGAGCACGAGATCACCGAGGGCGGCTTCGGCCGCATCGGCAGCCTGGGGATCCAGAGCAGCAAGTGGCGTCCGATGGACCTGTTCCGGTTCAACGTGGACGGGACGCGCGACTTCACGGGCGGGGCGGACGGCGCCGCGACCTTCTTCGGCCTGGACAGCGCCCACGTCACCGCCCTGCGGTTCCACGCCTCGATCAGTGCGGCCGGCGTGGACGACGGCGCGGACCTGGCCGACTGGAGCGGAACCCACGGCGACTCCTTCGGACCCGGCGGCCCGAACGCGCCCGGCTCGGTCTCCGACACCGACCTGCGGGTGCTGGACATCCTGGGCTGGAACTCGACGGCCTTCGCGCCGGCGGCGGACGAGTTCGCGAGCAGCCTGACCGACGCCAGCCATCCGTTCGGCCAACTGACGCCCGGCGGCTCGGCGACCGGCGCCCTGCAGTCGGCGGGCGACCGCGACTGGTTCCAGGTGCGGCTGCAGGCGGGGCTCTCCTACACCATCAACCTGACCGGCCACGCGGGCGGCGGCGGCTCGCTGGCCGACCCCTTCCTGCGGCTGCACGACGCCGGCGGCGCGGTGCTGGCCTCCAACGACGACATCGTCGACGGGTCCAATCCGGATTCGAAGATC
>JAQGIX010000075.1 GCA_028290925.1 Phenylobacterium sp.
CGCGCCGTCGAGCGGCTGTTCTGGATGGAGGAGCACGGCTTCTACGGCATCGCCCTCGATGGCGACGGCGAGCTTTGCCGGATCAAGGCCTCGAACCCGGGCCACCTGCTGTTCTGCGGCCTGCCGAGCCCCGAGCGCGCCCGGCGGGTCGGCGAGGCGCTGCTGTCGCCGGACTTCGCCTCCGGCTGGGGCGTGCGGACGCTGGCCACCGGCCAGGTGCGCTACAACCCGATGTCCTACCACAACGGCTCGGTCTGGCCGCACGACACGGCGCTCTGCGCCATGGGGCTCTCGCGCTACGGCGAGCGGGAGGGCGTGGCGCGGCTCACCTCCGTGCTGTTCGAGACCGCCGCGGAGCTGGAGATGCGGCTGCCGGAGCTGTTCTGCGGCTTCCCGCGCGCCGCCGGCGAGCCGCCGGTGGCCTATCCGGTCGCCTGCCTGCCGCAGGCCTGGGCGGCCGGCGCGCCGTTCATGATGCTGCAGGCCTGCCTGGGCCTGACGGTGGACGGCGAGGCAGGCGTCGTCGCGCTGAAGGACCCGCACCTGCCGCTCGGGATCGACCACTTCGCCATCCTCAAGCTGGCGCTGGGCGAGGAGACCCTCGACCTGCATTTCGAGATCGAGCGCGAGGAGGTCGTCGTGCGCCACGCCGAGCGGCTGGGAAAGCGCGTGCGGCTGAGCTAGCGGCGCGGCGTATGGGCCAGGCGCAGGATGTTGGCGGCGCCCGGCGAGCCGAGCGGCAGGCCGGCCAGGATCAGCACGCGGGCCCCCGGCGGGGCGAGGCCGGTGATCACCGCCTGCTCCACGGCGATCCGGGCGAGGTCCTCGGGATCGTCGATCTCCGGGATCACCCGCGGCTCGACGCCCCAGGCGAGCGCCAGGCGCCGCGCGGTCGACAGGTTCGGCGTCAGGGCGAGCGTCGGCTGCAGGGGCCGCTCGCGCGCCAGCCGCAGCGCCGTCTGGCCGGTGGTGGTGAAGGCCGCGATGCAGGCTGTGGACGCGCTTTCGGAGGCTTTGCGCGCGGCCGCCACCAGGGCGTCGGCGTCGGCGTCCTCCACGGGATATTCGGCGCGCATCAGCTCCGGCCAGCCGGGGTCCTGCTCCACGCGGGTGATGATGCGGTCCATCATGGCGACGGACTCGATGGGATAGTCGCCGACCGCGCTCTCGGCCGACAGCATCAGGGCGTCGGCGCCCTCGTAGACCGCCCCGGCCACATCGGAGGCCTCCGCCCGCGTCGGGGTCGGCGAATGGGTCATGGACTCCAGCATCTGGGTGGCCACGATCACCGGCAGGCCGCGCAGGCGCGCGGCGCGGACCAGCTTCTTCTGGAACACCGGGACCTCCTCGGGCGCCAGCTCTACGCCCAGGTCGCCGCGGGCCACCATGATCGCCTCGCAGAGGTCGAGGATCTCATCCAGCGCCTCCAGCGCCGCCGGCTTCTCGATCTTGGCCAGCACGCCGGCCCGGCCCTGCACCAGCTTGCGCAGCTCGGCCATGTCGGAGGCCCGCTGGACGAAGCTGAGCGCCACCCAGTCGACGCCTTCGTTGAGCGCGAAGGCCAGGTCCTCGCGGTCCTTCTCGGTGAGCGCCGGGATCGGGATCGACAGGTTCGGGAGGTTCAGCCCCGTATGGTCGGAGAGCTGCTCGCCCGCCTCGACGATAGTGTCGGCGAAGTCCGCGCCGTGGGCGATGACCCGCAGCTTCACCTTGCCGTCGTCCAGCAGGATGAAGGCGCCGGTGCGCAGGGCGGCGAACACTTCCGGATGCGGCACCCCCACCCGGGCCGCGTCGCCGGGCGTGCGGTTCAGGTCGAGGCGGAAGTCCTGGCCGGACTTGAGCCGCGCCACGCCGTCGGCGAACTCGCCGAGCCTGAGCTTGGGCCCCTGCAGGTCGGCCAGCACCGCCAGCGGGCGGTCGACGGCGCGCTCGGCGCTGCGCACCGCCTGGATGGTGCGGGCGTGGTCGGCCTGGCTGCCGTGGCTGAAGTTGACCCGGAAGACATCCACGCCGGCCTGCGCCAGCTCCCGCACGCGGGCGGGGTCTCGACTCGCCGGCCCGAGGGTCGCGACGATGCGGGCTCTACGGGCTCGGATCATCCGGCGTTTCCGTGTAAGGGATGGCTGGCCGCCGGGCAACGCATGAGCGTTCGGCCCGGCTTCCGGAGCCATGCTTATCCATGGGCGTTACGCCCCCGTCGAGCGGAAAGCGGGGGCTCCGGAATATGTGCAACCAGCGAACGGTGGGCCCGAAGTCTTGACCCAGACCCTGGAGCTGTTTCCCATCGGCAACTGCTCGGCGAGCGCGTTGATCGATGAGGGCGGGCGCTACGTCTGGGCCTGCACGCCCCGGGTCGACGGCGACCCCTTCTTCTCAGGCCTGCTTGGCGCCCGCGATCCGGGCGGCGAGGCGGCCCAGGGCGTCTGGTCCGTGGACGTGGAGGACACCGCCGACATCCGCCAGTCCTACCTGCGCAACACCCCGATCCTCTCCACCGAGATCGTCGATACGCACGGCGGGGCGATCGAGATCATCGACTTCTGCCCCAGGTACCGCCAGTTCGGCCGCGCCTACCGGCCGCTGGCCTTCATCCGGCTGATCCGGCCGATCTCCGGGGCGCCACGCCTGCGGATCCGGGTGCGGCCCACCTTCAACTACGGGGAGCGGGCGACCACCACCACCGCCGGCTCCAACCACATCCGCTATGTGGGCGGCGAGACCACCATGCGGCTGACCACCGACGCCTCGGTGAGCCACATCCTCGAGGAACGGGCGTTCCGGCTGGAGGAGCCGATCGCCATGTTCCTGGGCCCTGACGAGGGCTTCGATTCCGACATCTCCATCACCACCGAGCGCATGCTGCGCGAGACCGCCTTCTATTGGCGCAGCTGGGTGCGCACCCTGTCGGTGCCCCTGGAGTGGCAGGAGGCGGTGATCCGCTCGGCCATCACGCTCAAGCTCTGCGCCTATGAGGAGACCGGCGCGATCGTCGCGGCGCTCACCACCTCGATCCCCGAGCACCCGGCGCCGCCGGGCGAGCCCGGCCGCAACTGGGACTACCGCTACTGCTGGCTGCGCGACGCCTACTACGTGGTCCAGGCGCTGAACCGGCTGGGCGCGGCCGACATGCTGGAGAACTACCTGGGCTACCTGCGCAACCTGGTGGACCAGGCGAGCCGCGGCCACATGGCGGCGGTCTACGGCCCGACCGCCGAGCCGCCGGGGACGGCGCCCGCCCGCCAGCCCACGCCGGGCCTCGGGCCGGCGGTGATCCACGATTCCAGCAAGGTGGGCCACGTCCAGCCGGTCTATGGCGTGGGCCTGGAGCCGGTGCTGACCGAATGGATCGCCCCCCACCTGCCCGGCTACCGCGGCATGGGGCCGGTGCGGATCGGCAACCAGGCGCACGAGCATCGCCAGCACGACGTCTATGGCCAGATCGTGCTCTCCACCGTCCAGGCGTTCTTCGACGAGCGGCTGTTCCGCCCGGCCACCGAGGACGACTTCCACGCCCTGGAGCCGATCGGCGAGCGGGCCTTCGAGCTGCACGACAAGCCGGACGCCAGCCTGTGGGAATTCCGCGGCCGCGAGGCGGTGCACACCTATTCCTCGGTGATGTGCTGGGCGGCCTGCGACCGCCTGGGCAACGCCGCCGCCAAGCTCGGCCTCGCCGAGCGGGCGCACTACTGGAGCGATCGGGCCAAGCTGATCCGCCAGACCATCGAGATCCGCGCCTGGAACGAGCAGCTCGGCCGCTACGCCGCGACCTTCGAGGGCGACGAGCTGGACGCCTCGCTGCTTCAGATGATCGACGTGCGCTTCACCACGCCGGACGATCCGCGGATGAAGGCCACCATGGAGGCGGTGGAGAAGGGCCTGCGGCGCGGCCCCTTCATGCTGCGCTACGCCATCCCCGACGACTTCGGCACCCCCAAGACGGCGTTCAACTTCTGCACCTTCTGGCTGATCGAGGCCCTGCACCTCTCCGGCCGCTCCGAGGAGGCCCGCGAGCTGTTCGGCCAGATGCTGTCGCGGCGCACCAAGGCCGGCCTGCTCTCGGAGGACATCACCTTCGACGGCAAGGAGCTGTGGGGCAACTACCCGCAGACCTACTCCCTGGTCGGCCTGATCAACTGCGCGACCCTGCTGTCGCGGCCCTGGTCCAGCGTCCGCTGAAATACCTGTTCCTCCCCCCACAGGGGGAGGTGGCCCAGAGGGCCGGAGGGGGGCAGCCCACGGGCCCGGGAAGCCCTGCCCTTCAACCCCTCAGTCGCTTCGCGACAGCTCCCCCTGGAGGGGAGCATCCGGGAACCGGCGACCTGTCAGCCGGCTTCCCTTGCCATGGCAGAGCACAGTCCCGCCGAGCTGAGGGCCGCGGCCGAGGCCGCCAACCGGCTGATCGAGCGGATCGAGGAGATCATCGCCGATCACCTGAGGCCCGGCCGTGATCCCGACGAGGCGGCGGCCTTCTACGCCATCGTCGAGACCCTGGAGACCGCCCGCGAGATCAAGATCCTGCGGATGGCCCTGGACGACGACCCCGCCCGGTTTGGGGAGCCCACGCCCTACGCGGCCGGCGATCACACGGGATGACGCGGTGAATCAGTCGTACCAGGCCCGTGCCGCGCGCTCGATGAGCGCAAAGGCGCCGGCCGGGCCCCAGGAGCCGGCGGCGTAGGGCTTGGGGGCCATGCCGGCTTCGCGCCAGGCGTCGGCCACCCCGTCCACCCAGCGCCAGGCGGCCTCCACCTCGTCGCGCCGGACGAACAGGGTGGAGTTGCCGCTGATCACGTCCAGCAGCAGGCGCTCATAGGCGATCCGCCGCCGCGCACCCGGGCCCTCGTAGGCGCGGAGCAGGGAGAGCGACAGCGGCAGGGATTGCAGCCGCATGCCGCCCTGTGTGATGCCGGGCGCCTTGTTCATCAGCAGCAGCTCGATGTCCTCGTCCGGCTGCAGGTCGATGACCAGGCGGTTGGCGATCAGGTCCTCGCTCGCCTGGCCGTCGAAGATCGAGTGCGGCACCGGCTTGAACTGGATGACGATCGAGGTGCGCCGCTCGGGCAGCCGCTTGCCGGTGCGCAGGAAGAACGGCACGCCGGCCCAGCGCCAGTTGTCGATGTCGACCCGAAGGGCCGCAAACGTCTCGGTGTCGGAGGGCTGGCCGCGCTCCTTGGCATAGGCCGGCGCCGCTCGGCCGCCCACCACGCCCTCGGTGTACTGGCCGCGGATCGAGGCGTTCTGGGCGTCGGCGCGGGTGAAGTGGCGCAAGGATCGCAGCACCTTCACCTTCTCGTTGCGCACCGAGTCCGGCTCCATGTCGGACGGCGGCTCCATGGCCACCAGGCACAAGAGCTGCAGCATGTGGTTCTGCAGCATGTCCCGCAGCGCGCCGTACTCGTCGTAGTAGGGCCAGCGCTCGCCGACCCCTTCGGTCTCGGCCACGGTGATCTGCACGTGGTCGATGGTCAGGTTGTTCCACAGCGGTTCGAACAGGGTGTTGGCGAAGCGCAGGGCGATCAGGTTCTGCACCGTCTCCTTGCCCAGGTAGTGGTCGATGCGGAAGATCCGGTCCTCGTCGAACACCGCGCCCACCGCCGCATTGATCGCCCGCGAGCTCTCCAGGTCCCGGCCGATCGGCTTCTCCAGCACGATGCGGCTGGCGTCCACGGCGAAGCCCGCCGCGGCCAGCGCCGCACAGACCCGCGCATAGAGGCTGGGCGAAATGGCCAGGTAGAACATCGGCCGGGCCGCGCCGGCCATGTGCGGCTTCAGGGCGGCCAGGCCTTCGACCGTGGTCGCATCGGCGGCCACGTAGTCGAGGCGGGCGCAGAACCGTTTCCAGACCGCCTCGTCCACGCCTTCGGCGCGGGCCTTCAGGTCGGCCTGCACCATCTCGACGAAGGCCTCGCGGGTCATCTCGGCCCGCGCCGTGGCGACGATCCGGAAGCCGTCGGGCAGGAAGCCGTCGGCGTCCAGGAAGTAGAGCGACGGCAGCAGCATCCGCCGGGCGAGGTCGCCCGTGCCGCCGAACAGGACAAGCAGGTCCGCGCGTGGCGCCTCGGCCATCAACTCCATTCCTTCGCATTGAGGTTTAGGTCACGTCGCATAGCGCGGACTCGGGCCGGAACGTCAAGGCCCCGCGGACAGTTCAGGCTTCTTCCGCCGAGCTTGGATCAAAGAGGTCGCAGGGGCGTTTCATCTCGGGTCCGGGGCGAGTTGATGTCCATCGAAGAGCTCACCATTCCACTTCCCGCCCCGAAGCCGTTGTCGCTCCGGGAGTGCGCCCTGTTCCTCGACCTCGACGGAACGCTCGCGCCGATCGCGGCGCGGCCGCAGGACGTTCGCCCCGATCCGCGCCGCACCGACCTCCTGGAGCGCCTGTCCGAGGCCCTGGGCGGGCGCCTGGCCATCGTCACCGGCCGCACCCTCACCGACGCCGACCGCATCCTGGAGGGCCGGGTGACCGCGGTCGCCGCGGTCCATGGCCTGGTGTGGCGCGATCCCGTGGGCGGGCTGCATCAGGTCGCGCCGCATCCGAGGCTGCACGAGGGGGCTGAGGCGTTCCGCGCCTTCGCCGTCCGCGATTCCGGCCTGCTGGTCGAGGAGAAGGGCCTGAGCGTGGCCCTGCACTTCCGCCTGGCCCGCCACTGCGCCGAGGCCGCGCGGGCCTGCGCGCGCCGGGTGGCCGCCGAAACCGGTCTCGTCCTGCAGGAAGGTGACATGGTCGAGGAGTTGCGCACGCCCGGTCCCACCAAGGCCGACAGCGTGCGCGCCTTCATGGCCGAGCCGCCGTTCCGCGGGGCCTCGCCGCTCTTCGTGGGCGACGATTGCACCGACGAGGACGGCTTCGCCGCGGCCCGCGAGCTGCACGGCGCCGGCATCCTGGTGGGCGCGCCCCGGGCCACCGGGGCGAAGTACCGCCTGGCCGACGTCGAGGCGGCGTTGGCCTGGCTGGAGGCCGCCCTTTGACCCGGCTGATCGTCGTCTCCAATCGCGTCAACCCGCCCTCCGGCGCGGGCGAGGAGAGCGTCGGCGGCCTGGCCATGGCGCTGTCGGCGGCGCTGCGGGAATACTCCGGCCTGTGGTTCGGCTGGAGCGGCCAGTCGACGCCGACCTTCACCGGCCAGCTCTCCATGCAGAAGATCGAGGGCGTCACCGCCGCCACGGTCGACCTCGAGGAGAGCGACGTCGACGAGTACTACAACGGCTACGCCAACAAGACCCTGTGGCCGCTATTTCACTACCGCACCGACCTGGTGGCCTATGACCGGGCCTACGGCGCGGGCTACCAGCGGGCCAACCGCCGCTTCGCCGAGACGCTCAGGCCGCTGATCGAGCCCGGCGACCTGGTCTGGATCCACGACTACCACCTGATCCCGCTGGCCCGGGAGCTGCGCCGGCTCGGCCTGAAGAACCGCATGGGCTTCTTCCTGCACGTGCCCTGGCCCGCCTATCAGGTGTTCGTCACCCTGCCCGGCCACCGCCAGCTGGTGGAGGCGATGTTCGACTACGACCTGATCGGCTTCCAGACCGAGGACTATCGCCAGGCCTTCGAGGAATACGTCCTGGCCGAGGCGGGCGGCGAGAAGGTCGCCGAGGACGTGGTCCGCGCCTTCGGCCGCACGGTGCGCATCGGCGCCTATCCGATCGGCATCGACGCCAAGGACTTCGCCCGCCTGCTGAAGACCAATCGCGCCCGGCGCATGCGCGATTTGATGACCGCCTGCACGGTGTTTCGCCACCTGATCGTAGGCGTCGACCGGCTGGACTACTCCAAGGGGCTCGAAGAGCGGTTCATGGGCTTCGAGCGCTACCTGGCCGACAATCCCGACATGCGCCGCGAGGTGCTGATGCTGCAGATCGCCCCGGTGAGCCGCGAGAGCGTCGACGCCTACCAGGAGATCCGCGGTCGGCTGGACGCCATCTCCGGCCGCATCAACGGCGAGTTCGCCGACGTGGACTGGGCCCCGTTCCGCTATGTGAACAAGAACTACCGCCGCGACGAGCTGGCCGGCCTCTATGGCGCGGCCCGCGTCGGCCTGGTCACCCCGTTGCGGGACGGGATGAACCTGGTGGCCAAGGAATTCGTCGCCTCGCAGAATCCGGAGGATCCCGGCGTGCTGATCCTCTCGCGCTTCGCCGGCGCCGCGCGGCAGATGAAGGAAGCCCTGCTGATCAATCCCAACAGTCCCGACGAGATCGCCGACGCCATCGCCCGCGCCCTGGCGATGGACAAGCCGGAGCGGATCCGCCGCTGGCGCGCTTTGTTCGACAACGTCCAGCGCGAGGACGTGACGGCCTGGCGCGACGCCTTCGTGGCGGCCCTCAAAGGCGCCGAGGAGCGACGCACCGCGCTGGCCAGCTGAAGGAGCCCGCGTTTGGCCAAGAAGGACCAGCTCGCCCGCTACCGCTCGATGCGGGACTTCTCCAAGACCGCCGAACCGGCCGGGGCGGAGAAGACCCAGGCGTCCAACCGCCTGCGCTTCGTGATCCAGAAGCACGCGGCCACCCGCCTGCATTACGACCTGCGCCTCGAGCTCGACGGGGTATTCAGGTCCTGGGCGGTGACCAAGGGCCCCTCGCTCGACCCGAGCCAGCGGCGCCTGGCGGTGCAGGTCGAGGACCATCCGCTGGACTACGGCGACTTCGAGGGCACCATCCCGGAGGGCCAGTACGGCGGCGGCACGGTGATGCTCTGGGACCGCGGCTACTGGGAGCCGGAGGGCGACCCTCCCGAGATGCTGAAGGCGGGGGACCTGAAGTTCCGCCTGGACGGCGAACGGCTGAAAGGCAGCTTCGTCCTGGTCCGCATGAAGCGCCGCGAGCGGGAGAAGCGCGACAACTGGCTCCTGATCAAGCACCACGACGGCTGGGCGGTGGAGGAGTCAGGCTCGGCGATCACCGAGCAGGAGACCGACTCGGTCGCCTCGGACCGCCCCATGGAGGAGATCGCCGCCGGCAAGGGCAAGGGTCCCAAGCCGTTCATGACGGCCGGCAAGGCCCGCGCCTCGGCCAAGGCCGTCTGGCAGTCGAACCGCGCCGAGGAGACGCGCCCGACCGCCGCGCCGCTGCGCGCCTCGCCGCCGCCGAAACTGAAGGCGGCCACGATGCCGGACTTCGTGCCGCCGCAGCTCGCCAAGCCCGTGGATCGCCCGCCACCGGGGCCCGGCTGGGCGCACGAGATCAAGTTCGACGGCTACCGGCTGCAGCTGCGGGTCGAGAACGGCCGGGCGACGCTGAAGACCCGCAAGGGCCTCGACTGGACGGCCAGGTTCCAGGAGATCGCCAAGGCCGCGGCCGTCCTGCCCGACGGCATCGTCGACGGCGAGGCCTGCGCGCTCGACAGCCACGGCGCGCCGGACTTCCCGGCCCTGCAGGCGGCGCTCTCCGACGGCAAGACCGCCGATCTGGTGTTCTTCGCCTTCGACCTGCTGTTCGCCGAGGGCGAGGACCTCCGCGAACTGCCCCTGAGCGAGCGCAAGGCGCGGCTCGCGGCTCTGCTGGCCGACAAGCAGGCCGAGCCGCGGATCCGCTACGTCGAGCATTTCGAGACCGGCGGCGACGCGGTGCTGCAGTCGGCCTGCCGCATGTCGCTGGAAGGCATCGTCTCCAAGCGGCTCGCCGCCCCCTACCGGTCCGGACGCGGGGAGGACTGGGTGAAGGCCAAGTGCCGCGCCGGCCACGAGGTGGTGATCGGCGGCTGGGCCGGCGAGGGCGGCCAGCTGCGCTCGCTGCTGGTGGGCGTCCACCGCGGCGCCAAGCTGGTCTATGTGGGCAAGGTGGGCACCGGCTTCGGCCGCGACACCGTGCGCCGCGTGCTGCCGAAGCTCGAGGCGCTGGAGGCCAAGACCAGCCCCTTCTCCGGTCCCGAGGCGCCGAAGACGGCCGCCAACGTGCATTGGGCCAGGCCCGAGCTGGTGGCCGAGATCGAGTTCGCCGGCTTCACGGGCTCCGGCATGGTCCGCCAGGGCGCCTTCAAGGGCCTGCGCGAGGACAAGCCGGCCGCCGAGGTCGAGGCCGAGATCCCGGCCCCGATCACCACCCCTGCAGCCGAACCGGCGCCCAGCCCGGCGCGCGCCAAGGCGGCCGAGGCCAGCCCGATCGTCATGGGCGTGCGGCTCTCCAACCCGGACAAGCCGCTCTGGCCGGACGGCGGCGACGGCCAGCCGGTCACCAAGCTCGACCTCGCCCGCTACCTGGAGGCGGTCGGGCCCTGGATGATGCAGCACATCAAGGGCCGGCCCTGCTCGATCATCCGCACCCCGGACGGCCTCGGCGGCGAGCGGTTCTTCCAGCGCCACGCCGGCAAGGGCTCCTCGGCCCTGCTCACCGAGGTCAAGGTGTTCGGCGACCACAAGCCCTACCTACAGGTGGACCGCATCGAGGGGCTGATCGCGCTGGCCCAGATCGCCGCCGTCGAGTTCCACCCCTGGAACTGCCAGCCGGGCCAGCCGGAGGTCCCCGGCCGCCTGGTGTTCGACCTCGACCCGGACGAGGCGATCCCCTTCGAGCGGGTGATCGAGGCCGCGCTGGAGGTGAAGCAGCGGCTGGAGGCGCTGGGCCTCGCCGCCTTCTGCAAGACCACCGGCGGCAAGGGCCTGCACGTGGTCACGCCGCTCAAGGATGGGAAGGGCAAGACCGACTGGCCCACGGCGAAAAAGTTCGCCCAGGACGTCTGCCTGGCGATCGCCGCCGACCAGCCCGACCGCTATGTGGTCAACATGGCCAAGGCCAAGCGCAAGGGCCGGATTTTCCTCGACTATCTTCGCAACGACCGGATGGCGACGGCGGTCGCCCCGCTGTCGCCCCGCGCCCGGCCCGGCGCGCCCGTCTCCTTCCCGCTGAACTGGAAGGACGTGAAGCCCGGGCTCGATCCCAAGGCCTGGACGATCCGCACCGCGCCCGATCTCCTGAAGAAGACCAAGGCTTGGGCCGACTACTGCGACGCCGAACGGCCGCTGACCGAGGCGATCAAGAAGCTGAAGCGCTAGCCCTTCTCCCCTTGCGGGAGAGACCTTTCGTCCGAAGGAGGCCGGCTGAGGGGTCTCTTGGAAAATCGCGCGCCCAGACGGCGCATCCGGACTCGACCGCGCGCCGCCATTGGACTCTAAGCTCGTGGCGGAACCGGCTCGGCGCCAAAGGGCGGGCCGCAAGGGAGGAAAGCAGCATGTTCTCGCACGTGATGGTCGGCACCAACGACCTCGACAGGGCCAAGTCGTTCTATGACGCGGTGCTCGCCACCTTGGGCGTCCCCCCGGCGATGGTCGACCGCCATCGCATCTTCTACATGACCCCGACCGGCGTCTTCTCGGTGTCGCTGCCGATCGACGGCGAGCCGGCGACCGTGGCCAATGGCGGCACGGTCGGCTTCGCCTGCAGCACCCCGGAGCAGGCCGACGCCTGGCACGCGGCGGGCGTCGCCAACGGCGGCGTCTCCATCGAAGAACCGCCCGGCGTGCGCGAGGGCGGCGTGGGCAAGCTCTACCTCGCCTATCTGCGCGACCCCGACGGCAACAAGATCTGCGCCCTGCATCGGATGTGACGCGCCGCCTCCCGAGAGTGTGAGACCCAGGCGCCTTTCGCCGCGACCGCCGCATCCCGATATATGCCGCCGGTTCTTTTTGGATTTGTCGGGGAAGACAAAGATGTCCAAGTCTCGTGTGGCGGCCCTGTTCGGCGCGGCCCTCGCGCTCAGTCTGATCGCCACCGCGCCCGCCGACGCCCGGCGCGGCGGCAGCTTCGGCAGTCGCGGCTCGCGCACCTACTATGCGCCGCGCCCGACGCCCACGGCGCCCAGCTACACCGCCCCGGTGCAGCGCTCGATGACGCCGCAGCCGGCCGCCCGGCCGGGTTACGCCCCGGCCCCGGGCTATGCCCCGCAACCCCGCTTCGGCGGGCCGTTCGGCGGCTTCGGCGGCGGCTTCCTGGGCGGCATGATCACCGGCGGCCTGATCGGCGGCCTGATGGGTCACGGCTTCGGCGGCGGTTGGGGCGGCGCGGGCATGGGCGGCGGCTCCGGCCTGCTGACCATCCTCTTCCAGCTCGCCATCCTCGGCGGCATCGTCTGGCTGGTGATGCGGCTCTTCCGGCGCCCGCAGACGGCCGGGACCCCGGCGTGGTCCGCGGCCGGTCCCGCGGCCTATGACCCGCCCTCGCCCTATGCAGCGCAGTCGCCGTGGAACGGCGGGCCGGCGAGCTATGTCCCGACCACCGATCCCGTCGCCGATCCGACCGCCGGCCCGGCGCTGCAGATCCCCATCACGCCTTCCGACCAGCAGGCCTTCGAGCAGCTGCTGATGGAGGTCCAGGACGCCTTCGGCCGCGAGGACTACGGCGCTCTGCGCGCCCGCACCACGCCCGAGGTGATGTCCTATCTGGCCGAGGAGCTCAGCGACAACGCCACCCACGGCCGCCGCAACCAGGTGAGCGGCACGCGGCTGCTGCAGTCCGACGTCGCCGAGGCCTGGCGCGAGGGCGATACCGACTACGCCACCGCCGCCATGCGCTACGAGGGCGTCGATGTGATGGTCGACCGCAACACCGGCGCGGTGCTGGAGGGTGACGCCAGCCGGCCCACCGCCACCACCGAGCTCTGGACCTTCACCCGTCCCGCGGGCGGCGCCTGGAAGCTCTCGGCGATCCAGGAGACCCACTGACCTAGGGTGATCTTGCGCCCGTCCCCCCGCCGCGGCAGACACAATCGCGAAACGGCGGCCCGTTAGAGAGCCGCAAACCGACTCGGGGGATTTCCATGATCAGACGTGCGCTCGTCGCCGGCGCCTTGGCGCTGGCCGTCGCCACCGCTTCCACCGCCGCGCTCGCGCAAGCCGCGGCCCCGGTGGTGAAGATCAGGCAGGGCGCGCTGGCCGGCGCGGCCGGCGATGGCGCCGCGAGCTACCTCGGCATTCCCTACGCCGCCGCCCCGGTGGGGGAGCTGCGCTGGAAACTGCCCGCGCCGGGCCCCGCCTGGAGCGGAACCCGCGACGCCACCAAGCCCGGCGCCAGCTGCGAGAAGGACGTCGAGGACTGCCTCTATCTGAACGTCACCACGCCTTCGAACGCCAGGCCGGGCGCCAAGCTGCCGGTGATGGTCTGGATCCACGGCGGCGCCTTCGTGATCGGCACGAGCACGGCGGCGTTCGGCGCCGTCCACGACGGGACGGAGTTCGCCAAGCGCGGCGTGATCACCGTCACCCTCAACTACCGCCTCGGCCACGCCGGCTGGTTCGCCCATCCGGCGCTCGATGCGGAAGGCCACACCGCCAACTACGGCCTGGCCGACCAGATCGCGGCGCTCAAATGGGTGAAGGCCAACATCGCCTCGTTCGGCGGCGATCCCGGCAACGTCACCATCTTCGGCGAGAGCGCCGGCGGCATCTCGGTGCTCTATCTGATGCTCACGCCCGATGCGAAGGGCCTGTTCCAGAAGGCGATCGGCGAGTCGAGCTTCCCGCGCCACACGCCCTACACCCTGGCCGCGGCGGACGCCTCCGGCCTCAAGGCCGCCAAGGCGGCGGGCGTCGAGGGCGCTGACGCCGCGGCGGCTGCGGCGCTGCGCAAGCTGCCGCTCTCCCAGCTGCCCTATTCGGGCGGCTTCACCGAGCGGGCCCAGCCGATCCTCGACGGCAAGCTGATCACGTCGGGCATCACCCAGGGTTTCGCGGCCGCGCGGCAGACCAAGGTCCCGCTGATCGTCGGCGGCAATTCAAACGAGGCCAGCCTGTTCCGCCCGAAGCCCGAGCAGCTCGACGCCCTGCCCCCCGCCGTGCAGCCGGCGCTGAAGGCCGCCTACGATCCCAAGGGCGCGGACAACCGGGTGCAGATGGTCAACGACCTGACCACCGACAACTTCATCACCGAGCCCGACCGCAACCTGGCGCGCATCGCCGCCAAAGCCGGCGAGCCGGTCTGGCTCTACTACTTCTCCTTCACGCCGGAGAAGACGCGGGCGACGTCCCTCGGCGCGGGCCACGTGGCCGAGGTCCGCTTCGTGTTCGGCGGCGACAAGCAGAAGTTCGCCCCCGAGGAAGTCGCGCTCTCCAACTCGGTCAACGCCTACTGGGCGGCCTTCGCCAAGTCGGGAAGCCCCGACAGCGCCGGCGGCCCGACCTGGCCGAAGTTCGAGGCGGCCCATGAGGCCTCCATCGAGTTCGGCGCCGACGGCGTCCACCCCCGCGAGCACCAGTTCAAGGACCGCCTCGACCTCGCCGAGAAGCTGCAGCCGAAATAGGCGTTCAGACGGCCTGGCCGGCGCACCAGCCGCTGGCCCAGGCCCACTGGAAATTGTAGCCGCCCAGCCAGCCGGTGACGTCCACCGCCTCGCCGATCACATAGAGGCCGGGGACCGCCTTGGCCTGCAGGGTGCGGCTGTCGAGGCCGGCGGTGTCGACGCCGCCCAGGGTCACCTCCGCCGTGCGGTAGCCCTCCGAGCCCACCGGCTTCACCCGCCAGCCGTTCACCGCCTCGGCCACCCGCTTGAGCAGCCGGTCCGGCGTATCGGCGACGCGGCCGGTCGCGCCCTCGGTCTCGGCGATATGGTGCGCCAGCCGGTTCGGCAGCCAGCCGCCCAGCACCGTCGCCACCGCCTGCTTGGGGTGGCTGGTGCGGGCCGCCCGCAAGCCCTCGAAGACCTCGGCGCCCCGCGCCATGTCGACCACGATCTCCTGGCCCTCGCGCCAGTAGGAGGAGATCTGCAGGATCGCCGGGCCTGAGAGCCCGCGGTGGGTGAACAGCATGGCCTCCTCGAAACTCGTCTTGCCGCAGCTCACCCGCACGTCCACCGCGATCCCGGTCAGGCCCTTCAACCGCTCCAGCAGGCTCACGTCGAAAGTCAGCGGCACGAGCGCCGGCCGCGTTTCGGTGAGCGCCAGGCCGAACTGGCGGGCCATCTCATAGGCGAAGCCGGTGGCGCCCATCTTGGGGATCGACTTGCCGCCGGTGGCGACCACCAGGGCCGCGCAGCCGATGCGCCCGCCGCCCACCGCCAGTTCGAAGCCGTCGGGCGCCGTCTCGATGCGATCGACGCTCGCGCCCAGCCGCAAGGCTGCGCCGGCGGCTCGCATCTCGGCCAGCAGCATGTCGACGATCTCGCGCGAACTTCCGTCGCAGAACAGCTGGCCCAGCGTCTTCTCGTGCCAGGGGATGTGGTGTCGGTCGACGAGCGCGATGAAATCGGCCGGCGTGTAGCGGCTGAGCGCCGAGATGCAGAACCGCGGGTTCTGCGACAGGAAATTGGCCGGCGTCGTCCGGGTGTTGGTGAAGTTGCAGCGGCCGCCGCCGGAGATGCGGATCTTCTCACCGGGCGCCTTGGCGTGGTCCAGCACCAGCACCGAGCGGCCGCGCTTGCCCGCCTCGATGGCGCACATCATGCCGGCGGCGCCTGCCCCCACGATCACCACGTCGAACCGCTCCATGCGCCGCTCATAGCGCGCTTGCGGCGCTATCGGCATGGCTTAAAGGACGGCCATGGCCTGGACCCGCCGCTACGACGACGCCGAGCCGCAGCGGGTGAACCGCTGGCTGGCGCAGATGGGCGTCTGCTCGCGCCGCGAGGCCGAGGCGCTGATCGCCGATGGGTTGGTGTCCATCGACGGGGCGACGGTTGAGGACCTCGGCCGCAAGATCCTGCCCGGCCAGACGCTGACGCTGGCCGACCGGGCGGAAGCCTCGCTGGGCGGCCAGCTCACCGCCGTGCTGCACAAGCCGGTGGGCGTGGTCTCGGGCCAGCCGGAGCCCGGCCAGACGCCCGCCATCCGCCTGCTCACCAAGGATGCGCTGATGGGCGAAGCGCCGACCATCCCCGACGCCCAGACCCGCCTCGCGCCGCTGGGCCGCCTCGACATGGATTCGCGCGGCCTGCTGCTGCTCTCCGAGGACGGCGTCCTGGCCAAGGCGGTGATCGGCCCGGAGTCGACGCTCGACAAGGAATACCTGGTGCGGGTCACCGGCCAGCTCACCGAGGGCAAGCTCAAGCAGCTCCGCCACGGCCTCAGGCTCGACGGCCGGCAGTTGAAGCCCGCCAAGGTGACGGTGGTCGGCGACCAACGCCTGCGCATTGTGCTCAACGAGGGCCGCAACCGTCAGATCCGGCGGATGGGCGAGCTGGTCGGCCTGACCGTCACCGACCTGTTCCGCGTGCGCATCGGCCCCTTGCAGCTCGGCGACCTGCCGGAGGGCCGCTGGCGGACGCTGACCGCGGAGGAACGTTCGCGGCTGCTCTCGAATTGAGGATCAAGCCCGCTTCTTGGCCGGCGCTTTCCGGGGCGCGCTCTTGTTCGCAGCGCTCGCTTTCGACCGCGCCGCGGGCTTGCGGCGCTCGCCGCCGGCCTGGCCGAGGCTGCGCTTCAGGGCGTCCATCAGGTCGATGACCTCGGCTTCCTTGGGTTCGGCCACCGCGGTGACCTTGTGGCCCTTCTCCTTCTCGCGGACCAGGTCGCGCAGGGCGTCCTCGTAGCGGTCGGTGAACAGGGTGGTGTCGAAGGGCCCCTCCAGCTGGTCGATGATCTTGGCGGCGATCTCGACCATCTGCGGATTGGGCTTCACGTCGGGAACCCTGTCGAACAGCTCGTCGGGCGCCTTCACCTCGCGGTTCGAGCGCAGCGTATAGGCCAGGACGCCCTTGCCGCGGGGCTCCAGCGCCATCAGCCGCTCGCGCTGGTGCATGACCAGACGGCCCAGCGCCACCTTGCCGGACTTCACCATGGCCTCGCGGATCACCGTGAAGGCCTCCACCGCCATGTCGCCGTCGGGGGCCAGGAAATAGGGGTCGTTCCAATAGAGGCGGTCGATCTCGTCCTCGGCCACGAACCGCTCGATATCCAGCGTTCGCGTGGTCTCCAGCCGGACGTTGGCGATCTCAGCGTCGGTGATCACCACGTAGTGGCCCTTGTCGACCTCATAGCCCTTAACGATGTCGGAGCGGTCCACCGGCCCGGTCTCCGGATCGGTGGGGATCATCCGGATGCGGTTGTGGGTGGTCTTGTGCAGCATGTTGAAGTGCACCTCGCTGGTGCGCGAGGTGCCGGTGTAGAGCGCCACGGGGCAGCTCACGAGGCTCAGGCGCAGGTAGCCCTGCCAGGTCGGACGGGTGGCCATGGCGCATCTCCGGAAATCCCAGAGTCCGAAAACGCGGCGGTGAGCGATTCAGTTCGGCCGCGTTCCGCCCCCAGCGCGCAGCGCGAATAGGGGGAGCTGGTCTCTACCGCCCCAACCCCAGCGTCGGCACGGTCACGGCCTCCTGCGCGTCGAGCTGCACCTTGCGCAGATGCGTCCGCACGCCCGGCTGGGGGCCGAACTCCATGAGCTGGTCGGCGGCCGGCGTGTAGGCCGGCCAGGCCTGGCCGCCGCACCTGGGCGCGCCGGTCTTGGCGAAGGCGACCCAGCAGGCGTGCATCAGGGCCGCCGTCCGCTTGTCCGCCTCCGAGACCAGGCTCATCGGCGTCCGCCGGCCCCAATATTCGAAGACGTACTGGATCTCGTCGGCGTGGCTGGCCCGCGTCTTGGTCGGGCGGAAGCGATCGCCGACGTAGGAGAAATAGTAGAGCCAGGCGGGCTTGCCGGTGGAGGCCTCGGCGGCCACCCACCGGGCCGGACCGCCCATGATCCGGTCGGTGAAGATCGCCCGCGCCAGGGTCTCGTCGCCGGCCGCCGCCTCCTCCTTGTAGACCGGCCGCGCGGCGGCGGGGATCATGGCCAGCTGCTGGGGTGTGAACGGCCCCGGTCCCATCAGCGAATCCTCGCCGGAGTTGGAGCCGATGATCAGCGGCACATCGTCGAAGTGGCCGTCGGCCAGCGCCTGGCTGGGCGTCTCGGTCATCAGCCTGCCGTCGGTGATCGGACCGTAGTTGGCGGCCAGCGGGACGAGCTTCTCGGCCGGGATGGCGCGCAGATCGGCCGCCGTGGCGGTGGCCGGCGTCCCGATCTTTTCCAGCGCCGCGGCGCCCTTGGCCTCTTCCTTCGCCAGCGTCGTGGGCGTGAACCAGCCCGCGCCGGATTCCACGATGGCCTTGTGGTAGAGCCCCCGCGCCGACGGCGTGGCCAGCAGCGCCAGGATCGACATGCCCCCGGCGCTCTCGCCGAACACCGTGACGTTCTTCGGGTCGCCGCCGAACGCGGCGATGTTCCGCTGCACCCACCGCAAGGCCGCGATCTGGTCCATCAGGCCGTAGTTGGCGACCGGCTCGCCGGCGGCCGCGGCCTTGGTCAGGGCCGGATGGGCGAAGTAGCCGAGGGGGCCCAGCCGGTAGTTGATCGCCACCAGCACCACCCCGTCGCGGGCGAAATTCTGGCCGTCGTAGATCCAGCCGGCGCCGGTCCGATGCCCGCCGCCGTGGATCCAGACCATCACCGGCGCGCCCTTCGCTTGCTTGGGCGCGAAGACATTGAGCTGCAGGCAGTCCTCCGAGGTCGGGCCGTTGGCGCCGCCGGAATTGGGTGTGTCGTCGGCGTT
>JAQGIX010000279.1 GCA_028290925.1 Phenylobacterium sp.
CGACGTCACAGAGCAGGAGCCGGTGCTGCTGCCCGCTCGCATCCCGAACCTGCTGGTGAACGGGGCGGGAGGCATCGCCGTCGGCATGGCCACCAACATCCCGCCGCACAACCTCGGCGAGATCGTCGACGCCTGCCTGGCCTACATCGACAACCCCGACATCGGCCTCGACGAGCTGCTGGACATCGTGCCGGGCCCCGACTTCCCGACCGGCGGCGAGATCATCGGCCGGACCGGCGCGCGCCAGGCGCTGATGACCGGCCGCGGGTCGGTGATCATGCGGGGCAAGGCCTCGATCGAGGAGATCCGCAAGGACCGCGAGGCGATCGTCATCCACTCGATCCCCTACCAGGTGAACAAGGCCGCGCTCGTCGAGCGCATCGCCGAGCTGGTGCGGGAGAAGCGGATCGAGGGCATCGCCGACCTGCGCGACGAGAGCGACCGCGACGGCATGCGCATCGTCATCGAGATGAAGCGCGACGCCCCGGCCGACGTGATCCTGAACCAGCTCTACCGCTTCACGCCGCTGCAATCCTCGTTCGGCGTCAATGCGCTGGCCCTCAACCGCGGCCGGCCGCAGCAGATGGGGCTGCGCGAGATGGTCACGGCCTTCGTCGAGTTCCGCGAGGAAGTCGTCGTCCGCCGCACCAAGTTCGAGCTCTCCAAGGCCCGCGACCGCGGCCACATCTTGGTGGGCCTGGCCGTCGCCGTGGCCAACATCGACGAGTTCATCCACATCATCCGCTCGTCCAAGGACCCGGCCGAGGCGCGCGAGCGCCTGGTGGCGCAGGACTGGCCGGCCGGCGACATGCTGCCGCTGGTCGAGCTGATCGCCGACCCGCGGTCGATCGTCGTGGACGGCGCCCGCATCCGGCTGACCGACGAGCAGGCCCGCGCCATCCTGGCGCTGACCCTGTCGCGCCTGACCGGCCTCGGCCGCGACGAGATCTTCGGCGAGGCCGAGACCCTCGCCGAGACCATCCAGGGCCACCTGACCATCCTCGCCTCGCGCGAGCTGGTTATGGGCATCGTGCGCGAGGAGCTGGTGGAGGTCCGCGAGGCCTTCGCCGTGCCGCGCCGCTCGGAGATCGTCGACGGCGACGCCGACGTCGAGGACGAGGACCTGATCGCCCGCGAGGAGATGGTCATCACCGTCACCCACGGCGGCTACGTGAAGCGCACGCCGCTGGCCACCTACCGGACCCAGCACCGGGGCGGCAAGGGCCGCTCGGGCATGGCCACCAAGGAAGAGGATGCGGTGACCCGCGTCTTCTCGGCCAACACCCACACCCCGATGCTGTTCTTCTCCTCGGGCGGCAAGGCCTACCAGCTGAAGGTCTGGCGCCTGCCGGTCGGCACGCCCACCAGCCGCGGCAAGGCCTTCGTCAACCTGCTGCCGATCGAGCCGGGCGAAAGCATCACCTCGATCCTGCCCCTGCCGGAGGACGAGGCGAGCTGGGACCAGTACGACGTGATGTTCTCCACCCGCTCCGGCGGCGTGCGGCGCAACAAGCTCAGCGACTTCATCGGCATCAAGCGCAACGGCAAGATCGCCATGAAGCTGGATGAAGGCGACTCCATCGTCGGCGTCGGGGTCTGCAACGCCGGCCAGAACGACATCCTGCTGACCACCGCGCTCGGCCGCTGCATCCGCTTCGCCACCGAGGAGGTCCGCGTGTTCGCCGGGCGCGACTCCACCGGCGTGCGCGGCATCCGCCTGGCCGCGGGCGACAGCGTCATCTCCATGGCCATCCTGCGTTCGGTCCCGGCGACGCCGGCCGAGCGGACGGCCTATCTGAAGCACGCCAAGGCCATGCGCATCGCCACCGGCGAGGCCGATGAGGGTGAAGAAGCCGCGGCGCCCGACGAGGACGAGGCCGAAGCGGGCGAAGGCGAGACCTCGCTCAGCCCCGAGCGGATCGCCGAGCTGGGCGGGGGCGAGGAGATCATCCTCACTGTCTCCACCGAGGGCTTCGGCAAGCGCACCTCGGCCTATGAGTTCCGCCGCACGGGCCGCGGCGGCCAGGGCCTGCTCGCCCAGGACCTCACCAAGCGCGGCGGCAAGCTCGCCGGCTCCTTCCCGGTGGACGATGGCGACCAGCTGCTGCTGGTCTCCGACCAGGGCCAGCTGATCCGGGTGCCGGCCAACCAGGTGCGCCTGGCGGGGCGCAACACCCAGGGCGTGATCATCTTCCGCAAGCACGAGGACGAGCACGTGGTCTCCGTCGAGCGCCTGCCCGACCAGGGCGACGTTGAGGTCGATGGCGACGACCTCAGCGAGGACGGCGAAACCCCCGAAGGCGAAGCTCCCGAAGGCGAGGCCTAGGGGCCACTCGAAGTTTAGCCTTGCCAGAACGCCGCTCGGCGGCGAAAGGCGGACGCGGACAGTTGGGGGAGCGGCATGACGCGCATCGGGCTTTATCCGGGCACCTTCGACCCGATCACCAACGGCCACACCGACATCATCGGCCGGGCCGTGAAGCTGGTCGACCGGCTGATCATCGGGGTCGCGATCAACACCGGCAAGGGACCGATGTTCACCCTCGAGGAGCGGGTGGCCATCGTCGAGGAGGCGGTCGAGCCCTTGCGCACCCGCGCCGAGATCGTCGTGCAGCCCTTCGAGGGCCTGTTGATGCATTTCGCCCGCCAGATGGGCGCCTCGGTGATCGTGCGGGGCCTCAGGGCCTTCTCCGACTTCGAATACGAATTCCAGATGACCGCCATGAACCAGCAGCTCGACCGCGAGATCGAGACCGTGTTCTTCATGGCCGACCCGCACCACCAGGCCATCGCCTCGCGGCTGGTCAAGGAGATCGCGGCGCTGGGCGGCGAGGTGGGCAGCTTCGTCAGCCCCGCCGTCGAAGCGCGGCTGCTGGAGAAGGTCGGGCGCCGTGAGGCCTGAGCCTCAGGCCTTCGCCGAGGCGTGGGTCGCCGCCTGGAACGCCCACGACCTGGAGGCCGTCCTCAGCCACTACGCGGACGACATCGTCTTCGTGAGCCCCAACTCGACCCGCTACACCGGCGATCCCACCGGCCGCGTCGAGGGCAAGGCGGCGCTTCGCGACTACTGGGCCAAGGCCCTGACCGTGGCGGGGCTCGCCTTCACCCTGCGCGGTGTCTACGCCGGACCGGACGGCGTCGCGATCCGCTATTTCAGCTCGCGGACGGGCGCGGAGGCCGTGGAAGTCGTCCGTTTCGGCGCCGATGGGCTGGTCCACGACTCCGCGGCCTATTACGAGTGATCCCATGAGACCTGCGCTTCTTGCCGCGGCCGCCCTGGCCGTCCTCGCCACCGCCGCTGTCGCGGCGCCCAAAAAACCCTCGGCCCCCGCCGCCAAGCCGGCCGGCCCCGCCGCCGCCGACTGGCGCACGCCCGATCCCAACGACGTTCTGGTGATCGACACCACCAAGGGCCGCATCCTGGTGGAGATGGTCCCCGAGGTCGCCCCGCAGCACGCCGTGCGGATGCGCGAGCTGGCGCATGAGCATTTCTTCGACGGCCAGCGGTTCTTCCGGGTGATCGAGAATTTCATGGACCAGACCGGCGACCCGCAGAACACCGGGGTCGGCGGCTCGCCGAAACCCAATGTGCCGGCCGAGTTCACCTTCCGGCGCGGGGCGGACCTGCCCTTCGCGCTGGCCGCCGACCAGCAGGTGGCGGAAGTGGGCTTCGTGAAGTCGCTGCCGGTGATGACCCAGTCCATGGCGCTGGCGCCCATGACCAAGGACCAGAAGGTCACCGGCTGGGGGCTCTATTGCCCGGGCATCGCCGGCATGGCGCGCGACGAAAACCCGGACTCGGCCAACAGCCAGTTTTTCCTGATGCGCGCCGGCTACCCGTCGCTCGAGAAGCGCTACACCGCCTGGGGCCGGGTGATCTCCGGCATGGACGCCGTGCGCGCCATCAAGGTGGGCGAGCCGCCGGCCGATCCGCAGGACCGCATGGAACGGGTTCGCCTGCTCGCCGATTTGCCCGACGCCGAGCGGCCGAAGGTGCGGGTGATCGATCCCAGGAGCGCTTGGTTCAAGGCGCAGATCGAGCGGGTCCGCCAGACCAAGGGCGCGGACTTCTCGGCCTGCGATGTCGATATTCCAGTTGAGGTGAAGTGATGGACCCCGAAAACACCCTGGTCATGGAGCTCGACACCGGGCCCGTGACGATCAAGCTGCGCCCCGACCTGGCTCCCGGCCACGTGGCGCGGATCAAGGAACTGACCCGGGCGGGCTTCTACGACGGCGTGGTGTTCCACCGGGTGATCCCGGGGTTCATGGCCCAGGGCGGCGATCCCACCGGCACCGGGTCGGGCGGGTCGGACAAGCCGAACCTGACGGCGGAGTTCAGCCGCGAGCCGCACGTGCGCGGCGTCTGCTCCATGGCGCGGACCAACAGCCCCAACACGGCCAACAGCCAGTTCTTCATCTGCTTCGACGACGCGACGTTCCTCGACGGCCAGTACACCGTCTGGGGCGAGGTGACCGAGGGCATGGAGAACGTCGACGCCCTGCCGAAGGGCGAGCCGCCACGCGCGCCGGGCAAGATCGTCTCCATGAAGGTGGCGGCGGACGCCTAAGGATCGGCCATGGCGGCGCGGCTGAAGGTCTTCGTCACCTCCGACGGCCTGACTGACTATGTGGTCGCGGCCTCATCGAAGCCGAAGGCGCTGGCCGCCTGGGGCAGCCATCAGGACCTGTTCAAGACCGGCCTGGCGCGGGAGACCGACGATCCGGCGCTGGTGAAGGCCGCGATGAAACGGCCGGGCGAAGTGCTGCGCCGGCCGGCCGGAACACGTGGTGAGCTCGCCAAGCTGAAACCGGCGAAGCAGGCCGCGGCCAAGCCGGCCGGCCCGTCCAAGGCGGCGTTGAGGAAGGTCGCTGATCTGGAGAAGAAGCTCGCCGAGCTCGACGCGGCCCACGCCGCCGCCGCGGCGAAGCTGGAAAGCCAGCGCGCGGCGCTCACGGCCACGCACGCCGCCCGGCGCTCGAAGCTGGAGGCCGCCCTCAGCGCGGCGCGGCGGGCGCCAGGATAGCCACCACCGGATAATGGTCGGAGCCCAGCTTCGGTCCGCTGGTGACGCTCACCGTGGCCCAGCCGGGGCCGGCGTAGACATGGTCGATCGGCAGGATCGGGAAGGGGACCCTGATCCGCCGGGCGGTGATCACGCCCGCCGGCCAGGAGAACAGCGCGCGGTCGCGGCGGACCAGGCCGAACGCCTTGTCCCAACTTCGCCGGGAGAACGACCATGGCGTCGAGTTGAAGTCGCCGGTGACGATGGTGCGGTCGCGGGGCAGCTCGGCGATCACCCGGGCCAGGCGCGCCTCCTGACGCTGCTGGTCGGCGCCGGCGCCGTCGGTGGGCCAGGCGTCGTGGATCCCCGCCACGTCGAAGGCGCCCTGCGCATCCTTGAACACCGCATGGGCCAGCGGCCCGACCGCCGGCCCGGCGCCCAGATAGCCCTTCGCGATGGGCAGGCGGGAATAGATCATCACCTCGCAGTCGCGGCAGGCGGAGCGCCAGCCGGTGCGGGCCTCCACGAGCCGGCGGAAGTCCGGCGTGGTCTCCTCCAGGACGACGATGTCCGGATGCTGGGCGGCGATCCAGTCGACGGTGGCCTCCGGCTCGCTGTTGCGGCTCCAGACGTTGAACTGGATGACCTTCAGCTGGCCCGCCGCGTCTGAGGCCGCCTGCGGCCCGGTGGTGCGGGTGAACTCCGGCGCCATCAGCGATCCGGCCGCCACGATCCCCACCAGTCCCATGGCCAGGATCAGCCAGCGCGACAGGCCGCGGAAGGCGATCAGCGCCACCAGGGCCGCGCCGAGCGCGCCGGCGAACCAGACGGGCGCGAAGTGGGCCAGGATGTCCCAGCGCAGGCTGGTGCGGCCCTGCTGGGCCGCCACGGCCGCGCCGGCGCACAGTGCGGCGGCCAGGAACACCGGCGGGCCGAGCAGGAAGGTGAGGGCGAGTCGCAGCAGACCCATGGGCCGGTCCTAGCCGCGGGATGCTTGACGCGCCAGCCGGCGCATGGCCTCAGGCGCATCGCATGCAACTCGCCGACTTCGATTTCCACTTGCCGGAGGACCGGATCGCGCTTCGGCCGGCGAGCCCGCGCGACGCCGCCCGCCTGCTGCTCGTCGAGCCCGGGGCGCCGCTGCAGGACCTGCGGGTCGCCGACCTTCCCGGCCTGCTGCGGGCCGGCGACATGCTGGTGCTCAACGACACCCGCGTGATTCCCGCCCGGCTGAAGGGCTTGCGGACGCGCGAGGCGAGCCGGGTCGCCGTGGAGGCCACCCTGCACCGGCGGCTCTCGCCCCACCTCTGGACGGCCTTCATGCGGCCCGGCAAGCGGCTGGCCGAAGGCGATCGCATCTCGTTCGGCGAGGCGCAGGACCGCGCCTGCTTCCTAGGAAGCCTCGACGCCACGGTGCAGGCCAAGGGCGAGGGCGGCGAGGTGACCCTGGCCTTCGATCTCGCCGGACCCGTCCTCGACGCCGCCATCGCCGAGCGCGGCGCCATGCCCCTGCCGCCCTACATCGCCGCCAAGCGGGCCGAGGACGCCCGCGACCGCGCCGACTACCAGACGGTCTATGCGCAGGAGGACGGCTCGGTCGCCGCCCCCACGGCCGGACTGCATTTCACGCCGGAGCTGCTGGCCCGGCTCGCCGCGGCGGGCGTCGAGACCGCGCGGGTGACCTTGCACGTGGGCGCCGGGACCTTCCTGCCGGTGAAGACCGAGACCCTCGCCGAGCACCGCATGCACGCCGAATGGGGCGAGATCGATGCGGCGACCGCGGCGCGGCTGAACGCCGTCCGCGAGGCCGGCGGCCGGATCGTCTGTGTCGGCACCACCTCGCTCAGGCTGCTGGAGACCGCCACCGGCGAGGACGGCGTGGTGCGGCCGTTCCTCGGCGAGACCGACATCTTCATCACCCCCGGCTACCGCTTCCGCGCCGCGGACGGGCTGATGACCAACTTCCACCTGCCGAAGTCGACCCTGTTCATGCTGGTCTGCGCCTTCGCGGGCACGCAGACCATGAAGGCGGCCTACGCCCACGCCATCGCGGCCGGCTACCGGTTCTATTCCTACGGCGACGGCAGTTTGCTGTGGCGGGCGGCCTGATGACGGCCTTTCCGTTCCGGATCCAGGCGACCGACGGCGCGGCGCGCACCGGGGTGCTGGCCACCCCGCGCGGGGAGATCCGCACGCCGGCCTTCATGCCGGTGGGCACGGCGGGCACGGTGAAGGCGCTGACCGTCGAGCAGGTGGCCGAGACCGGCGCCGACATCCTGCTGGGCAACACCTACCACCTGATGCTGCGGCCCACCGCCGAGCGGGTGGCCCGCCTGGGCGGGCTGCACAAATTCATGCGCTGGGAGAAGCCGATCCTCACCGACAGCGGCGGCTTCCAGGTCATGTCGCTGACCAAGATCGCCAAGGTGACGGAGGAGGCGGTGACCTTCCAGAGCCATCTGGACGGCTCGCGCCACGCGCTGTCGCCGGAGCGGTCCATCGAGATCCAGGCCGATCTTCTGGGCGCCGATATCGTCATGCAGCTCGACGAGCTGGTCGCCCTGCCGGCGACGGCGGAGCGCGCGGCCGAGGCCATGCGTCGCTCGGCCCGCTGGGGGGAGCGCTCGAAGAACGCGTTCGGCGAACGTGATAGTCAGGCGCTGTTCGGCATCCAGCAGGGCGGGACCGACGAGGCGCTGCGTCGCGAATCCGCCGAGCGGCTCACCGGCATCGGCTTCGACGGCTACGCCATCGGCGGCCTGGCGGTGGGCGAGGGGCATGCGGCCATGGTCGAGGTGCTCGACTATGCGCCGGCCATGTTGCCGGCCGAGCGGCCGCGCTACCTGATGGGGGTCGGCAAGCCGATCGACATCGTCGAAGCCGTCGCCCGCGGGGTCGACATGTTCGATTGCGTGCTGCCCACCCGCTCCGGGCGCCACGGCCAGGCCTGGAGCTGGGCGGGCTCGATCAACCTGAAGAACGCCCGCTTCGCCGAGGATGAGAGTCCGTTGGACGACACCATCCCCATTCCGGCAAGCCGTGACTATTCAAAAGCTTACCTGCATCATCTCGTGAAGTCGGAGGAGATCCTCGGCCAGGTGCTGCTGTCCTGGCACAACCTGGCCTTCTTCCAGGCCCTGATGGCCGAACTGCGCGCGGCTATCGCGGAGGGTCGGCTGGCGGCGTTTCGCCGCTCGTTCCAGGCGCGGGCGCAAGCCGCGTCGGATAGCGCGGCCTGAGGGTCTGATCGAGCACCGGCGCGCCGTGCAGCTCGTGCGAGGGCGTCGCCGGCGGCGAGCAGCCGCGGGCCTCGCCCAGCCCCTTCAGATACCCGCGGCGGACCGCGCCGGCGGTGATCGCCGATTGGACGTAGTCGTCGTGGCGCTCGGCGCCCGTCAGCTTGCGAACCCAGCTGCGGAACGGGATCGCCCCCGACGTCGCGCCCGCCACGAAACCCAGGGCGGTCCCCTTGCCGCGCTCCCGCATCGCCTCACCTGGCCGGGGCGTGTCGAGATCCGAGCCCAGCGCCGCGTCGAGCGGCTCGATCATGAGGGTGATCTCGTCGCAGCTGAGCTTGCCCGGGGGCCGGTAGTAGGGGTCGGCGAGCGCCTCGAGCAGCGCCGCCGGGATCTTGGTGCGCAGGACGTTGAGGTCGCGCAGCGGCGCGCCGACCGCCCCCTGCAGGTTCTCCCGCTCGGCCTGGCTGGTGGTCTGCACCCGGTCGGGCGCCTTGGCCGGCGTGGTCGTGCAGCCGGCCAGGCCGGCGGCGAAGATCAGGGCGGCGACAAGGCGGTGGCGCATCGAGTCTGCAATCTACCCCACCCAGCGCCGCTGTTAAGGGTTGTCCCTTGCGCAGGGGAGATGCGGCGCTTCCGCGCGCCTTGAGGCGACGTGGGAACCGGCTCGCCGCCCGGAAGGCGCGCCGCAAGAGTCCTGGTCGCGCAGCGGGACGCAAAAGTGGCTTCCACTTTTGCCGCCTGGCGCTTTATGGTCCGCGCCGCTTCGTGACTGGGCCATTGTCTGGCCCCGCGCGTTAAGGGGCCGGTAGCTCAGCGGTAGAGCATTCGACTTTTAATCGAATGGTCGAGGGTTCGACTCCCTCCCGGCCTACCAACCGTCACGGGATCGGCCCGAGGCGCCGATCTGACGGAGACGCACATGCGCAATCTCTCGAACCTCATCGTGACGGCCGGCCTGGCCCTGGCCCTGAGCGCCTGCGGGCACAACACCGAGCAGCGGGCCGCCACCGGCGCCGCGGCCGGGGCGGTGGTCGCCGGACCCGTGGGCGCGGTGGTCGGCGCGGGCGCCGGCGTTGTGGTCAGCAAGGTCAGCAAGGACCACTAGACTTCAGCTGGCGCTCTCGGCGCTGTAGCGGGCGATCAGGCCGGTGCGGATCGCGAAGCGGTAGACCGCCGCGAAGATCCAGCAGGCCGCCAGCAGATAGACGAACGCCAGCCCCCCCGCGAAGGCCAGGGCGCCGGCCGGCGGGGCGTGTCCGCCGACGATCGCGCGCATGCCCTCGAAGACGTAGGACGGCGGCAGCGCGCGGCCGATCGCCTGCATCCAGCCGGGCAGGACGGACAGCGGATAGAAGACGCCGGCGAAGGGCGACAGCAGCGATGGGATCGGCCAGATCAGCCACTCGGAGGCCGGTCCCAGCCGCAGCACGATCGCCGCCCCCAGGATGCCCAGCGAGATCCCGGTGACGAACAGCACCAGGAGGAACGGTGCGAGCGCGGCGCCGTAGCCCAGGAACGACAGGCCGAAGGCGGCGGTGGCGAGCGTCAACATGACCAGCAGGCCCATCAGGCTGGTGCCGACGCCGGTGATCACCAGCCCGCCCAGGTAGTCGGCGATGGTCAGCGGCGTGGCGAAGATGTTCAGGAAGTTGCGCGACCAGACATCCTCGAAGAAGGCGGTGGTCACGCCCTGCATGACGCGCCCCAGGAAATCCCAGAGCAGCACGGCGCCCAGCAAGGTGGCCACGAAATTCACCCGCGGCCCGGTCACCGCGTTCAGATAGCGGGTGATGAAGCCCCAGAGCACGATGTCGATGGCCACCCAGGCGACCATCGGCAGGAGGCGGGTGGGGCTGCCGCGCAGCAGATAGACCTGGCGCAGGACGATAGCCGCGGTGGGGGAGAAGCGCATCACGACGCCGCCGCCTGGGGGTCGAGCGCCTCGTTGGCGACGCTGACGAACAGGTCCTCCAGGCTGGCCGCGCCGTGCTCGCGCACCAGGGCCGCGGGCTCGCCCGCGAGCAGGATGCGGCCGCGCGACAGGAACAGCACCCGGTCGCAGACCTCGGCCACCTCGTACATGTTGTGGCTGGTCCACAGCACGCCGGCTCCGGCCTTCTCGGCCACGTCGACGATATGGCGGCGGATGCGTCGCGCCGTGGCCGGATCGATGGAGGCGGTGGGCTCGTCCAGCAAGAGCAGCTTCGGCCGGTTCAGCATCGCCTTGGCCAAGGTCACCCGCGTCTGCTCGCCCGAGGAGAGCACGCCGGTCTTGGTCTTGCGGTGGCGCACAAGGTCGTACTCGCCGAGCAGCGTCTCGATCCGCGCCGAGAGGTCCTTCACGCAATAGATCATGCCGAACACGCGCAGGTTCTGCTCGACCGTGAGGTTGCCGGGCAGGGGCGCGTAGGCGGCAGCGAAGTTGGTGTTGGCCAGCGCCTGGGTGCGCCGGCGGGCGATGTCAAAGCCGTCGATGCGGATCGCCCCGGCGGTGGTCTGCAAGACGCCCAGGATCATGTTGATGGTGGTGGTCTTGCCGGCCCCGTTCGGGCCCACCAGGCCCACGATCTCGCCGGCGGCCACCTCGAAGGTGACGCCGTCCACCGCCCTCAGCGCGCCGTAGGTCTTGCACAGGCCTGAGACGGCCAGGACGGGCTCCATGACCGCCATTCTATGCCGGGTTTGCGGCGCGCCGCCTAGCATCCCGCTTTGCGCGCCGCGCTTGGCCGCCTAGATTCAACCCGCTGCGGCGGGCTACGACGGTCCACCGACGCGCCACCTTGGCCCCATCCGGACGGTGGGTCTGAGCGCCTCGCAAGAGCGCTTTCCCGCCGCAGCGCCCAACTCCCTCGCTCCAAGGGATGAACCTTCCGCCAGCGTCGCTGTTATTGCAGGCGCCGCCCAGGGCCCGCCGGGCGGCGCTGGTCGCGGAAGGGGGCTGCCAACCGATGCTGCTCAACGTGCAGGCGCTCCGCGGCCTTGCGGCCTTCCTGGTGGTCTTCGTCCACCTGGAGCGGCTGGCCGTACTGGCCGGCCTGCCCGCGGGGCTGACGGTGTTCGGCAACTCCGGTGTCGACGTGTTCTTCGTCATCAGCGGCCTGATCATGGTGGTCACCACCTCGGGCCGGAAGCAGACCCCGCTGGGCTTCCTGCGCAACCGCGCGACCCGGATCGTGCCGCTCTACTGGGCGATCACCTTTGCGGTGTTCGCCGTGGCGCTCATGGCGCCCAGCCTGCTGCAGTCGACCAGCGCCGATCCGGTGCATCTGCTGAAGTCGCTGGTCTTCTTCCCCTACCAGCGGGCGGACGGCGCCATGCACCCGGTGGTGTTCGTCGGCTGGACGCTGAACTACGAGATGGCCTTCTACCTGATCTTCGCCCTGGGCCTGATGCTGCCCAGCCGGCTCGCCGGCCTGGCGGCTTCGATCTCGGTGCTGGTCGCCGTAGCCTTGGCCGGCCAGCTGTTGCAGCCCAAGGACCCGGTGCTCGCCTTCTACAGCGCTCCGATGATCCTGGAGTTCGGCGCCGGCATGGTGGTGGGCGCGCTCCTGGTCCGCGACCGCCTGCCGAAGGCCCGCGCCTGGGGCTGGCCGGCGGCCGGCGCGGGCCTCGCGGCGCTGATCGTCATGCTGGCGGGGCCGTGGCTGTGGCCGCAGGCCGACCGTGCGCTGATGTTCGGCGGCCCCGCCGTGGTCATCGTCACCTGCGGCCTGATCGCCGAGCGCGCCGGGCTCGCCCTGCAGCAGGGCTGGATCCAGCTGCTCGGCGCGGCCTCCTACTCGACCTACCTGACCCACTTCTTCTGCACCCAGGTGGTGACCAAGGCCGCCGAGCGGCTCGCCGGCTTCGGGCCGCTCCTGATGTGGGCCCTCGTCCCGGTCGCCTTCCTGCTGGTGGCCATGGTGGGCGTCCTGGTGCACCGCAGGCTTGAGCTGCCGCTCACCGAGCTCGCCCGGCGCTGCATCGCCCCGCTCGGCCCCAGGCCGCGCCCGACCATCGCCGGCGGCGCCTGGTGACCTGGGCTTAGGCCCCGAAGATCCAGCCGGGCGGCAAGGTCGAGGACTGCACGCCGACCAGGGTCATCTGGTCGCCGTTGCCCATGTCGATGACGGTGTCGGCGCCCAGCTGCAGGACGGTGTAGTGCGTGCCCGGATCGAGCTGCACGTGATCGCCCTTGGCGGCGTCGAAGCCCAGCACCCGGTCGATCCCCGCGCCGGAGAAGCTGTGGAAGATGTCGGCGCCGGCGCCGGCCTGGATGGTGTCGGCGCCGCGGTCGCCGGAGATCCAGTCGTTTCCCGAGCCGGCGGTGATGGAATCGTCGCCCTGGCCGCCGCGGATGATCTGATAGCCCGCGCCGCCCTGGATCGTGTCGTTGCCGAGGTTGCCGTAGAGGATGTCGCCGGCCCCGTGGCTGACGATCAGATCGTTGCCCTGGCCGCCCACCAGCCCGTCGCCGCTGGTCGAGTGGCCGGTGAGGGTGTCGTCGCCCTGGTTGCCGTTGATGTCGTTGAACCCGGCGCCGCCCTGCATCACGTCGTTGC
>JAQGIX010000282.1 GCA_028290925.1 Phenylobacterium sp.
GAAGCGGGCGCGGGCGGCGGCGGCGCGGAACCGCTCGCGGCTCGGCGTCGGCCCTCCGTGGGCGCCGATCTCCACGTGCAGCTCCACCCGGCCCTCGCCCTGCAGGGCATAGAGGAACTCCCCGCGGGTCTCCGACATCCGGCTCGGCGGATCGGAGAAGATCACCGTCGAGCAGCGCTCGACCTTGTCGAGGCCTTCGTAGCGGAAGCGCACGCTGCGCTCGCCGACCTCCACCGGATGAAGCTGCCCGCGCCGGGTCCGGTGGGCGCCGCGCACCTCGAACATGTCGCGGAAATCGGCCGCGAACTCGAAGGCCAGCGGCAGGATCAGCACCGAGCGGGAATAGTTGACGATGGTGATCCGCTCGTAGAGCCGCTCCTCCCACAGGAAGCGCTTGCGCTCCACGTGCAGCACGCCTGGCGGCCCCACCGGCCCGCCGGGCGCCACCAGCGCCCCGTTCACCAGGTGCGAGGTGAAGAAGACGTTGTCCTGGCCGACCGCGCCGGACAGCAGGGTCGGCGACTGGGCCCCCAGCCGGAGCCGCCAGTGCGACAGGATGCGGGTGTCGTCGTGGAACAGGCCGTCGGCCAGCCCCAGGATGTCGCCCATGGAATCGGCCACGACGAAGGTGTCGCGGTCCTTGAGGGCATGGAGGCGGGCCGGGACCCGCGCCTCCTCCATCTCGCCCCATTCGACCGGCGCATCTGGGCCCGGCGCGAGGTCGAGGTCATCCATCGCGGCCTCAGGCCAGCTCGGCTTCGGCGCCGGCCGCCGCGGCCGGCGTCACCCGCCGATACAGGTCGAGGTAGCGGCGGGCCATGGCGTGGCCGGAGAACCGTTCCTCGAACCGCCGCCGGATCGCCGCCCGGTCGAGCTTCGCGATCCCGGCCGCGGCCCGCACGGCCTCGTCCTCGGTCCTGACGACGAAGCCGGTGAGGCCGTCCTCCACCACCTCGCGCACCGAGCCGCAGTCATAGGCGATCACCGGCGTGCCGCAGGCCATGGCCTCGATCATCACCAGGCCGAAGGGTTCGGGCCAGTCGATGGGGAACAGCAGGGCCTCCGCCCCGCCCAGGAACTCCGACTTCCGGTCGTCGCCGATCTCGCCGACGTACTCGACCAGGGGATTGTGCAGCAGGGGCTCGATCTTCTCGTCGAAATAGACCCGGTCGGCGGCGTCCACCTTGGCGGCGATGCGCAACGGCCGGCCGAGCCGGGTGGCGATGGCGATCGCCCGGTCCGGCCGCTTCTCCGGGGAGATCCGCCCCAGGAACGCCAGATAGCCGCGGCTGCGGGGCGCGAACCGGTAGAGGTCGGCGTGCAGTCCGTGATGGACGGTGCCGGCCCAGTTGGCGAACGGCAGGGGCTTGCGCTGGTCGTTGCTGATGGAGACCAGCGGGAACTGCGGCCAGCGGTTGTAGACCTCCGCCAGGTCCTTCATGTCCAGCCGGCCGTGCAGCGTCGTGACCGTGCGGTGCGCCAGGGCCTCGAAGAACGGGAAATGCACCATGTCGGTGTGGAAGTGCAGCACGTCGAACTCGTGCGCGCGCCGGCGGACCTCGGACAGCTGGGTCATGTGGGCGGCGAGGTCGGACTTCAGCGGCGAGGGATCCAGCCGGATGGCCTGGTCGCGCACCGGCGCCAGGTGGGCGCGGGTCCGGGCCTCGGCGCTGGCGAACAGGGTGACGTCGTGCCCGAGCTCCACGAGCGCGTCGCAAAGATGGGCGACCACGCGCTCGGTGCCGCCATAGAGCTTGGGCGGCACGGCTTCATAGAGCGGGGAAATCTGCGCGATCTTCATACGCCAACCCAACAACGACGGAACACCGCAATGGCGGTGTTGATTGTCATGGGCCCCGACAAGAACGCGGGGCCAAACCTGCGCGCCCTTCGACGCGCGGTCAATGCCGCTTGGGCCGGTCGGCGGGTCGTTTGTGGCGGTTCCATCCCTCCCATAACGCGCTAGAGGGTGGGCATGATCGAAACCTTCTCGAACAGTCGCGCCATGGCCGACGCCGCCTCCCATGCGGTGGCGGCGCGGCTGGCCGACGGCCTGAAGACCCGCGCCCGCGCCAGCCTGGTGGCCACCGGCGGCCGCGCGCCCGGTCCGGTCTATGACCGCCTGGCGACGGCGCCGATCGATTGGGCCCGCGTGCTGGTGACGCTCTCCGACGAGCGCTGCGTGGCGGCCGACGATCCGGACTCCAACGCCCGGCTGGTGCGTGAGCGGCTGCTGATCGGCGCGGCGGCCAAGGCGCATCTGATCCCGCTGTGGCCGAAGCCCGAGGCGGCGGTGCTGGCGGCGCTCCAGCCCTTCGACGCGGTGATGCTCGGCATGGGCGACGACGGCCATATCGCCTCCCTGCTGCCCGGCGACCCGGGGCTGGCGCGTCACCTCGATCCCGCCGGCGAGCCGCTGGTGGCCGACGTGCCGCCGGGCCTAGGCGCGCCGCCTCTGGCGCGGATCACGCTGACCCTGAAGGCGCTGCTTGCGGCGCGCGCCATCTTCCTGTTGATCGCCGGCGCGACTAAGCGCGAGGTGATCGACCGGGCGCTGGCCGGCGAGGACCTGCCGGTGCGGGCCCTGCTGGCGCAGGACGCCGTTCCAGTGCGGGTGCTTTGGTCACCCGCGCATTCGTCCTGACGATGCGCAGATAGTTTAGTAGAAGCCCGCCTGGGCGAGCGCAGACGGGCGCCACGAAAGGTGAATTCCATGCATCCGGTCACCGCGGACGTCACCGAGCGGATCACGGCGCGCAGTCGCGAGACGCGCGCCGACTACCTCGAGCGCACGGAGGCGGCGCGTCAGGCCGGCCCCGGCCGGGGCAAGCTGTCCTGCGCCAACTTCGCCCACGCCTTCGCCGCCTCGCCGGATGGCGACAAGCAGCGGATGCGCGATCCGGGTGCGCCCAATGTGGCGATCGTCTCGGCCTACAACGACATGCTCTCGGCCCACCAGCCGCTGGAGCGCTTCCCCGAGATCATCAAGCGATCGGCCCGCGAGATCGGCGCCACGGCCCAGTACGCCGGCGGCGTGCCCGCCATGTGCGATGGGGTCACCCAAGGCCGGCCGGGCATGGAGCTGTCGCTGTTCTCCCGCGACGTGATCGCCATGGCGACCGCGGTGGCCCTGACCCACGACGCCTTCGACGCGGCCCTCATGCTGGGCATCTGCGACAAGATCGTCCCGGGCCTGTTCATCGGGGCGGCCAGCTTCGGCCACCTGCCGACCATCTTCGTGCCCGCCGGTCCGATGACCTCGGGCATCTCCAACACCGAGAAGGCCCGGGTCCGCGCCCTCTACGCCGAGGGCAAGGCGACCCGCGAAGAAATTCTCGACTCGGAGATGATGTCCTACCACGGGCCCGGCACCTGCACCTTCTACGGCACCGCC
Organism: Phenylobacterium sp.; assembly: GCA_028290925.1. Classification (GTDB taxonomy): domain Bacteria; phylum Pseudomonadota; class Alphaproteobacteria; order Caulobacterales; family Caulobacteraceae; genus Phenylobacterium. Next base: position 3,395 of record JAQGIX010000282.1, read on the forward strand.
AATTCCAACCAGATGATGATGGAGATGACCGGGCTGCATCTGCCCGGCGCGGCTTTCGTCACGCCTAACACGCCGCTGCGCGACGCCCTGACAGCCGCCGCCCCCAAGCGGGCGGTGGAGATCCGCAACGGGACCAACGCCTACACGCCGTTCTCCGCGGTGATCGACGAGAAGAGCCTGGTCAACGCCCTGGCGGGCCTGCTGGCCACGGGCGGCTCCACCAACCACACCATCCACCTGATCGCCATGGCCCGCGCCGCCGGCATCCTGATCACCTGGGAGGACTTCGACGACCTGTCCCGCGTGACGCCGCTGATCGCGCGGGTCTATCCCAACGGCTCCGAGGACGTGAACGCCTTCCATGCGGCCGGCGGCATGGCCTACGTCACGCGCCAGCTGCTGGACGCCGGCCTGGCCCACGAGGACGTGCAGACGGTGGCCGGGCCCGGCCTGCGCCGCTACCAGCAGGAGCCGTTCCTGCAGGACGGCAAGCTGGTCTGGCGCGAGGGGACCAGCGTCTCCCTGAACCGCGACATCCTGCGGCCGGT
>JAQGIX010000290.1 GCA_028290925.1 Phenylobacterium sp.
GCCGGTGTCGCGGATCAGGCCGTAGGACCAGCTGGCGATCACGGCGGCGCCGACCAGGCCGGCCAGCGGGTCCATCCAGAGCCAGCCGAACAGCCGCGCCAGCGTCAGTCCGGCGATGACCAGAACCGAGACCGCGGCGTCGGCCAGCACGTGCACCACGGCGGCGCGCATGTTGTTGTCGCGGTGGTGGGCATGGCCGTGGTCGTGCTCCTCAAACACCGCCACGTGGGCCTCGTCGCCGATCCTGAGATGGGCGACGAAGGCGTGCGGCTCGGGGATCTCCTCGGCGCTTTCGAGGTAGGCGCCGCGGTCGGCCATGGCGAAGACCTGGCGCGCGCCGTCCGGCCGGACCGTCTCGACCGACACAGCGCCGGCGTCGAGCCGATGGCCGCCGTCCGCCAGCAGCCGGAAGCGGGGCGGCGCGTCCTGCTCGAAGATGGAGAGCTCGACCGTCCCGGCCGTCGTGGCGATGCGATGGATCTCGTCGTGGGCGTGGTCGTCGTGACCGGCGTGTCCGTGATGGTGGCCGTGCCCATGCCCGTGATCGTGCCCGCCGCCCAGCAGCCAGGCGCTGGCGATATTGACGCCGAGGCCGAGGACGGCGATCGGGATCGCCTGGGCGAAGTGGATCGGCGTCGGGGCCAGCAGCCGGCTGACGGCTTCGTAGCCGATCAGCAGCGCGATCATCGCCAGGACGATGGCGCTGGTGAATCCGGCCAGGTCCCCAAGCTTGCCGGTGCCGAAGCTGAACCGCGGATCGTGGGCGTAGCGCCGGGAGAAGGTGTAGGCCAGCGCCGCCAGCAGCAGGGCCCCGGCATGGGTCGACATGTGCAGGCCGTCGGCCACCAGGGCGATCGAGCCGAACATCAGCCCGCCGGTGATCTCCAGCACCATCATGGCGCCGCACAGCACGATGACGAACCAGGTCCGGCGCTCGTTCTGCGCGTGCCCGGCCCCGAGGAACAGGTGGCTGTGGCCGAGGTCGGAGGCGTCGTCGGTTGACATGGGCGGTCTCATTTCAGGTAGGCCCGCACGACGTCGAGCAACTGTTCGGCCGCCTGGGCGTCGAGCGCGCCCGGGTGGCGTTCGGCGTCGACCAGGTGGGTGCGGACATGGTCCTCCACCACCTCGGCCATCAGGCCGGCCATGGCGCCGCGCGTGGCGGCGATCAGGTGCATCACCCGATCGCATCCGGCTTCGGCCTCCAGCGCGCGTTCGATCGCCTCGACCTGACCCCGCAGCCGCCGCACGCGGGCCAGCAGCTTCGACTTGTGAAGGGTGGTGTGCATGCCGCCTTATAGCATACCCCCCCTACTTATACCACCTCCTGGGTCCGCGCCCCTGATCGAGCTTCACGGTTGACGCTGACGACGACGCGTCCGCTAACGGGCACGTGAGCTCCGCCGCGCCATCCCCGCAGGTTCCGATCGAGCGCGCGGCCCTCGGCATCGCGCTGCGCATCGCGGCCATGGCCTGCATGGCCTGCCTCTCGGCCATGGTGAAGTGGTGCGGCGGGCGGGGCATCCCGGTCTTCGAGATCATCTTCTTCCGCAACGCCGTCGCCTTCCTTCCGCTCGGCCTCTACATCTGGCGGACGACCGGATTCTCGGTCCTCAAGACCCACCGGCCGCTCGGCCATCTCACCCGCTCGACCATCGGGCTGACCGGCATGGTCTGCGGCTTCTCCGCCGTGCAGCATCTGCCGCTGACCGACGCCACGGCGTTCCAGTTCGCCTCGCCGCTGTTCATGACCGCGCTCTCCGCCGCCGTCCTGCACGAGCCGGTGGGTCGCCATCGCTGGGGTGCGGTGCTGGTGGGTTTCCTGGGCGTGCTGATCATGGTCCGCCCGCAGCCCGGCCACATGAACCTGACCGGCGTCTCCCTGGCGCTGGGCGGCGCGGTGGGCGCGGCCGGGGCGATGGTCGCCATCCGCCAGATCGCCGACACCGAGAAGGGCGCGACCATAGTCTTCTATTTCACCCTCGGCGGCACGGTGCTGGGCCTCGTGGGATCGCTGGTCCATTGGGTGACGCCCGACGCGCAGACCCTGGGCTTGCTGGTGCTGGCGGGCCTGGTCGGCGGTGTCGGCCAGCTGCTGCTCACCCAGGCCCTGGTGGTGGCGCCGATCGGCGTGGTGGCCCCTTTCGACTACACCCAGTTGGTTTGGGCGACGGGTCTGGGTTTCCTGATCTGGGGCGAGCTGCCGCGGCCGGCCACTATCGCCGGCGCCGTCGTCGTGGCGGCCAGCGGGGCCTACATCCTGCACCGCGAGATCCGGCGCTTCCGGGCGCGGGACTGACGCCGCCGAAGCTGCGCGTTGACAGCGCCGGGCCGGAGGAGGAGTCTTGATCAGAACGCCGGTATGCGGCCGCTCATCTGGCCCCGCGCCGGCTCTCGCAAGGAGGGATGGCGATGAAGCGGCTGATCGGAGGCCTGGTGGGCGTGGCGGCCGTGGCGCTGCTGGCCATCCCAGCGCCGGCGCGAGCCTCGGTGACGGTGATCGGCGGCGGGCTCGCGGAAGCCTGCTCCAAGGCCGCCCTGGCCGGCGGCTCGAGCTCGCGCGCCGAGGGTTTATGCAGCCAGTCGTTGAGCGAGGAGCTGCTCAGTCCGCGCGACCGGGCCGGCACCTACGTCAACCGCGGGATCATGCGGATGCGGCGCAGCGAGTGGGACGGGGCCATGTCCGATTTCAACACGGCGGCGAAGTACAAGCCCAACCTGGGCGAGATCTACGTGAATCGCGGCGCGGCCCTGCTCGGGCAGCATCGCTACGCCGACGGGCTGGTCGATCTGAACAAGGGCATTGGCCTGGGCATCGAGGAGCCGGCCAAGGCCTACTACAACCGTGCGCTGGCCTACGAAGGCCTGGACGACGTGAAGTCGGCCTACTTCGACTACCAGAAGGCGGTCGAGCTCAGTCCGGAATGGGATGCGCCCAAGCAGCAGCTGACCCGCTTCCACGTCGCGCGCCGGGAGTAGCGGCCGGGGACCTGAGCCCCCATCTTCAAAGGCCACATAGTGAGGCCTCCCATGCGTGCGTTCGTCCTCCTCGCCGCCCTCGGCATGGCTCCGACGGCGATGGCCCAACCCTTGCCGCTGATTCCCGGAGGTCTGGCGCCCGGGCCGGCCTCGCCGGAGTACAACCAGATGCTGGTGCAGCAGGAGCAGATGCGCCAGCAGATGGTCCAGCAGCAGAACCAGCTCATGGTCCTGGAGGCGCAGCTGCACGGCCAGCAATCGCAGCAGGATATCCAGGCGCTCAAGATCAATCCGCGTCTGGCCTTGCCCAACGTGAACCGGGCCGGGGCGCTGCCGCAGATCGATCCCAGCCAGCTCGCCTCGATGCCCGACGCCGCCCTGGCCGATTCCAACAGGAAGGTGCTGGACGCGGCCCGCAACCACCGCTGAGGCGCGCCCGCAGCGCCTAGACGGGCAGGGGCGGGACCGGCTCCAGGCCCAGGCACACGGCGACGCAGCGGCGCGCCAGCAGATCGCCGGGATCGATGAATTCAGCCTCGACGTCGTCGGGCCCGAGCACCAGCGGCACCTCCGTGCAGCCGGCGATGATCACCTCGGCGCCGTCCGCCACCAGTTCGCTCGCCAGCTCCGCCATGGCTGCCGTGACCTCGGGCCCGAGATCGCCCGCCTTGATCCGGGAGAGGATGGCCATGAACGCGTCCTGCCGGTCCGGCGCAAGGCCCACCAGGCCCATGGCCTGGGCGGCGAGGTATTCGCGGTACAGCCGCAGCGCGCCCTTGGTGCCGAGCACGCCGGCCCGCATGGCGCCGGATCCGGCGGCGGCCTGGGCGCCGGTCTCGATCAGGTTGACCAGCGGCAGGCCGGAGGCGCGCTGGATCAGGCCCGCGTGGGCGTGGGCGGTGTTGCAGGGCATGGCCAGCACCTCGGCGCCGGCGCCGCGCAGCGCGCCCGCCATTTCCGCCAGCACGGCGCCCTCGCCAGAGCCCGGGACATTGCGGTCGGGGACCTTGGGGTTGATGTCCACCAGCACCCGCAGGTGGTCCTGGTCGGTCTCGGCGGGCGTGTAGGCCTGCAGCTTCTGCAGGAAATCGAGGGTCGCGGCCGGGCCCATGCCGCCGAGCACGCCGAGGATGAGGCTCTCGGCCATCAGAGCTTGCCTTCCATGACCGACTGATAGGCGAACAGGCCCTGCGCCCCGCCGGTGTGCAGGAAGACCACCGTCTCGCCGTCGAAGCGCCCCTGCTTGGACAGTGCGATCAGGCCCTTCATGGCCTTGCCCGTGTAGACCGGGTCCAGCAGCAGGCCCTCGGTGCGGGCGGCGAGCTTGAGGGCTTCGATCACCGCATCGTCCACCAGGCCGTAGCCCGCGCCGACGTAGTCGCAGTCGGCGATCACCATCTCGCGGGTGACGCGGTCGCGGTGGCCCAGCAGGTCGGCGGTGTCCTGGGCCAGCTTGAAGACATTGGCCTCCTGCACGTCCCTGGGCGCCCGCACGCCGATGCCGAGCACGGGGATGTCGGCGCCCATCACCGCCAGGCCCGCCACCAGCCCCGCGTGGGTGCCGGCGCTGCCGGTGGCCGTGACGATGCGGTCGATCTCCAGGCCCGCCTCATTGGCCTGGACCACCAGCTCCAGCGCGCATTCCACATAGCCCAGGGCGCCGATGATGTTGGAGCCGCCGCCGGGGATGACGTAGGGCCGCCCGCCGCGCTCGGCGACCTCGGCCGCCACCTCGGCCAGCGCCTGGTTCATATCGGTCCCGCCGGGGACGGTGCGGATCCTGGCGCCCAGCAGTTCGTCCAGGAGGACGTTGCCGGAGCGGGTGTAATCGGCGGCGTCGGACCCGGTGCGGGCTTCCAGGATGACCTCGCAGGCCAGGCCGAAGCGGGCGGCCGCGGCGGCGGTCTGGCGCACGTGGTTCGACTGGACGGCGCCTTGGGTCACCAGGGTGTCGGCCTCGTTGGCCAGCGCGTCGCCCAGCAGGTACTCGAGCTTGCGGGTCTTGTTGCCGCCGCCGGCCAGGCCCGTGCAGTCGTCGCGCTTGACCCACAGGTCGGGACCGCCGCCGGAGCGGCCGATCAG
>JAQGIX010000294.1 GCA_028290925.1 Phenylobacterium sp.
CCGACATGGGCGAGGTCCGGGTCTATCCGCACGGCGGGGCCTTCGCCCACGTGGTCGGCTACGTGGCCAAGGTCAACAAGGACGACATCACCGACGACGGCCCCAACTCCGAGCCGATCATGCTCAACCCCGGCTTCCGGATCGGCAAGCAGGGGGTGGAGAAGGCCTTCGACCTCGACCTGCGCGGCAAGCCCGGCGCCCAGAAGGTCGAGGTGGACGCCAACGGCCGCGAAGTGCGCCAGGACCCCGAGGGCGACATCCCGGCGGTGCCGGGCAAGGAGATCCGCCTGACCCTCGACGCCGACATCCAGCTGCGCGCCGAGCAGGTGTTCGGCGAGGAGAGCGGGGCGGCGGTGATGATGGACTGCCGCACCGGCGACGTGCTGTGCATGTTCTCGGGGCCGAGCTTCGACGCCAACCGCTTCGTGCGCGGCCTGACCGGGGCGGAGTACCGGGGGCTGGCGGAATACGAGCGCAAGCCGCTGTTCAACAAGGCGCTGACCGCGACCTATCCGCCGGGCTCCACCTTCAAGACCATGGTGGCGCTGGCGGCGCTGGAGAACGGCTACGATCCGAAGACCACCCACGTCTGCAACAAGGTGTGGTTCTGGGGCGGGCGGCCATGGCACTGCGACCAGGCGCACGGCACCCAGGACCTGCACTCGGCGATCGCCACCTCCTGCGACATCTATTTCTATCAGTGCGCCCTGGCGGTCGGGCCGGACAAGATCGCCAGGGTCGCCCGCGAGTTCGGGCTCGGGCAGATCTTCGATCTGGGCATTCCGGGCCAGAAGGCGGGCCTGGTGCCGGACACCGCCTACAAGCGGCGCACCTTCAAGCACGACCCGGTCTGGCATCCCGGCGAGACGCCTTCCATGGGCATCGGCCAGGGCTACACCCACTTGAACCCGCTGCAGCTCTGCGTGCAGGCCGCGCGTCTGGCGAACGGGCGCAAGGCGCTGCACCCGCGGCTGGTGCGCTCGATCGGCGGGGTGGAGACCAAGTCCGGCGCGGCCTGGGGCGACCTGCCGTTCAATCCGGAGCACATCGACTTCATCAAGAACGGCATGGCCGCGGTGACCGGAGCGGGCGGCGAGCGGATCTCGGGTGCGACCGGGCTGCAGTTTGGTGACCTTGGCCTCGGCCCGATCAAGATGGCCGGCAAGACCGGCACAGCCCAGTCGCAGGGCTACGGCGGCGGCACCGGGGCCCACGGCGCCGTAGGCGAGTGGAAGAAGCGCGACCACGCGTGGTTCATCTGCTTCGCCCCCTATGACGAGCCGCGCTACGCCATGAGCGTGCTGGTGGAGCACGGCGGTTTCGGCGGCAGCGTGGCCGCCCCGCGGGCCCGCGAGATCATGCGCGTCGCCCTGCTGAAGGATCCCGAGCTGCGGGCGCGGATCGAGAAGCCCCTGCCGATGCCCGCCGCGCCGATCGGGCCTGGCAGCGGCGACGTGGTGCCGGACCTGCCCCCGACCCCCATCGACCCCAACGCGCCGATCGGCCTGCCGCCGGGAACGCCCACATGACCGTCTCGGCCCTCACCCGCCCCGGCGAGCGCGACCGGCTGATCGTCAAGCTGGGCGAGATCGACTGGATCTTCTGCCTGACCCTGACCCTGATCACCGGGGCCGGCGGGATCATGCTGTTCTCCATCGCGGGCTCGTCGTGGATGCCCTGGGCGGCGCCGCACCTGATCCGCTACGTGTTCTTCTTCGCGATCATGATCGTGCTGGCGCTGGTCGACATGCGGGTCTGGTTCGCGCTCGCCTATCCCGTCTACGGGGTGGGCGTCGTGCTGCTGGCGCTGGTCGACGTGGTCGGCCACCACGCGCTGGGCGCCCAGCGCTGGCTGCAGCTCGGGCCGATCACCATCCAGCCGTCGGAGATCATGAAGATCGGCCTGGTGCTGGCGCTGGCGCGATTCTACCACGCGCTCTCCGGCAAGGCGGCGCAGCTCTCCTGGTGGCTGCTGGTCCCGGCGATCCTGATCCTGCTGCCGGTGGGGCTGGTGGCCAAGCAGCCGGACCTCGGCACGGCGCTGCTGATCCTGATGACCGGCGGGATGATGATGATCCTGGCCGGCCTGTCCTGGCGGATCATCGCCGCGGGCATCCTGGGGGTGGCGGCGCTGGCGCCGCCGGTGGTGATGTTCGCCCTGCACGGCTACCAGCGGGCGCGGCTGCTCACCTTCCTCAATCCGGAGAGCGACCTCTCCGGGGCCGGCTACCACATCCAGCAATCGAAGATCGCGCTGGGCTCCGGCGGCCTGCTGGGCAAGGGTTACGGCCTGGGCTCGCAGAGCCAGCTGAACTTCCTGCCGGAGAAGCAGACCGACTTCATCTTCTCGACCTTGGCCGAGGAGTTCGGTTTCGTGGGCTGCGTCTCGGTCATCCTGCTCTACGCCGCGGTGATCTTCATGGCGCTCCGGACCGCCTACATCGCCCACAGCCATTTCGGGCGGATGGCGGCGGCCGGCGTGACGGTGACCTTCGCTCTCTATGTGCTGATCAACGGGGCGATGGTCATGGGCCTGGCGCCAGTGGTCGGCGTGCCCATGCCGCTGCTCTCCTACGGCGGCACGGTGATGCTGACCGTGATGGTGGGCTTCGGCCTGGTGCTGGCGGTGCGCGTGCACCGCTACTCGGAGGTCACCAGCGGCAAGGGCGCGCTGATGTAGCGCCGGCCGTCACGGATTGGCCGAAAGACGAGGGCGGGTGGCGCAAGCTCCGCCGATGCGGCTTTCCCCCTCCACCCCGCCCTCTGCGGGGCGCGGTCCCCCTCCTGCCATCGCTGCCGCGATGGGGGAGGTAGGGGGTCAGAAGGGCTCGAAGCAGTCGTAGTTGCGCTGGCGGCGGATCTTGTCGCCCTCGAACTCGAAGAAGGCGGCGAAGCGGGCGCGCATCTCCTGGCCTGGCTGCAGGGACCGCAGGGCGACCGCCAGCACCCCGCGCCAGAGGATCTCGCAGGCCACCATGTCGCCCGCCTCCACCAGGGCCACGATCTCGTAGGTCTCGGACTTGAGGACGTTCTGGCCGCGCTTGCCGGCTTCCTTCAGGTCGGCGAACTCGCGCCGCGCCCCGGTGGGCGAGAGCAGGTTGGGGAACTCCTCCTGCACCATGTCGGGCGCGTAGAAGACGGTGGCGTCTTTCCGCTGCTCGATGGCCTTCAGATAGGCCCGCACGATCCCGGCGCGGCTCACCCCTGAGGCCTCCGCTAGGCGGTGAACGCCTGGTCCGTGGCGCGAACCAGGGCGTCGACGATACCGGGCTCGGTGGAGGCGTGGCCGGCGTCCCAGACCACCTCGAAGCGCGCGCCC
>JAQGIX010000324.1 GCA_028290925.1 Phenylobacterium sp.
CTGACTTCGAGATGAGAGCATGCCCGCCATGAACAGACGCCTCTTCGCCGCGGTCGCCGCGGCCGGGTTCTTCGCCGCCCAGGCCGCGCCGGCCGCCGCCGCCCTGAAGACCGCGGTGTTCGCCGGCGGCTGCTTCTGGTCGGCCGAGCACGACATCGAGCACACCCCGGGCGTTTTGAAGGTGGTGGTCGGCTACGCCGGTGGCGCGCGCCCGCAGCCCAGCTACGACAACCACGAGGGCTACCTGGAAGCCATCCGGGTCACCTACGACCCGGCGAAGATCAGCTACCCCAAGCTGGTGGACGCCTTCTTCCACCACATCGATCCCACCGATCCCGGCGGCCAGATCTGCGACCGGGGACCGACCTACCGCACCGCCGTCTTCGCGGCCGACCCTGCCGAGCGCCAAGCCGCCGAGGCCGCGAAGGCGAGGGTCGCCAAGGAGCTCCGCCACCCGGTCGCCACCGAGGTCCGCCCGGCCGCCACCTTCTGGATGGGCGAGGACTATCACCAGGACTACGCGCGCAAGAACCCGGTCGCCTACATGGCCTACCGCGTCGGCTGCGGTCGCGACGCCGCGCTCAAGGTCGTATGGGGAGGCCGGTGACCGGATCGCGCGGCCGCGGCTGATAGCCCTGGCCGACGAACATCTCGATCCGGCGCTCGTGCTTGCGGTCGAGCCAGATGTGGTCGATCTCGCGGCCCAGCACGCGGTTGAAGTCGCCCATCATCTCCTGCACATGCCAGGACTCCCAGGCGACGCCGAGCACCCGCGTCCCGAGCTTCGGCGTCAGCGGGGCGTTGCGCTCCGCCTGGTTGCCGGGCGTGTCGCCGAGCAGCCAGCAGACCAGCGGCGGGGCGCCCGGGCTGAGGAAATAGGCTCGGCCGTAGTAGGACAGCGCGTAGTAGGTGAAGCGGTCGTTGACCGCCACGGCTGACAGACCGGCGTCCGCCTCGAGCTTGGCCCGTTCGACCACCACGCGCGCGGCCTGCGACCAGCCGCGCACCCGCTTGAGGCTGTTGGAGCCGCCCACTGCGTCCATGACGCGCGGCTGCACCAGCGCCAGCAACACGAAGGCCGCCAGCAGCGCCTGCACCGCCACCGCCGCGGTCAGCCACCGTCGGGCCCGCCAGCGGATCAGCCAGCCGGCCGTCAGCACCGCGCCCGGGAGGTAGCTCGCCCCCGACCAGTTGGCGTTGGCGCGGCTCAGCAAGGCCTGCAGGCTGACGATCAGGATCGGCGGGATGATGAAGCACAGGAGAAGGAGATCCTCGCGCGGCAGGGCGCGGCGGCGCGCCGCCAGCCCCAGTCCGGCGATCAGCACTCCGAACGGTATCGGTCCGAAGATGACGAACTGGCTGGCGAGGAACAGCGCCAGGTTCGCCGGATTGAACGGCGGGTGCTCGCCCCAGGCGGCGTCGGCGGCGGTGTGGTGCAGAGTGGCGAACCCGTGCTGGGCGTTCCACACCAGGTTGGGCGCCAGCACGAAGGCGAGGGCGGCCAGGGCCAGGGCTGCGGCCGGGACCGACCAGGCCCGCCGCGCCTCCCGGCTGAGGGCCAGGTGCAGGCCGATGCCGATGACCGCATAGACGGCCGCGTACTTGCTGAGGAACGCCAGGCCGAGCGCCGCGCCGAGGCCGGCGGCCAGCGCCAATCGGCGCCATCCCACCGCCGGCTGCAGGGCGCTATAGGCGAGGATCGTCAGGCCCAGGAAGAACAGCAGCGGGGCGTCGGTCGCCACCACCACCCCGGAGATCTGCACCGCCGGCATCAGGGCGTAGAGCGCTGCCGCGGCCAGCGCCGCCGGCCCGCCGTAGAGCCGGCGACCGATGGCGAAGACGGTGAGCGTGGCCCCGGCCTGGAACAGCGGCGCCGACAGCCGCACAAAGGCCTCCGCGTCGCCGCCCATGTGGGTCGTGGCCCAGATCGCCCAGGCCACCATGGGCGGCTTGGAATAATAGCCGAAGTCCAGCGTCCGCGACCAAAGCCAGTACTGCGCTTCGTCGGGGTAGAGCTCCAGCGGCGTGCGGAACAGGGCGACCAGCCGGGCGAGGGTCAGCCCCGCGGTGAGCAGGATCGCTGCGCTCCAGTCCGCGTCGGGACTGGGCGAGGTCGTGGCGCGCGCCAATTGATGTTCCTTCGGTTCGACGCAGGAACCTAGAGCCCAAACGCTTCCTGTAAAGGCGCCGGCGCCACAGTTGCGAACAGGGATATGCGGCGCAGCCTCATGGTAGCAAAAGCGTCACCTACGCCGATAAATTCCACGCTATAGGGGTTTCAGGATCCAGGCGTGACGGGGGTTGCGCCTGGGGGGTCGTTTAAGGGGATGTCTCGATGATCTTGATGAAGCGGCTCGCCGCCGGCGCAGCCATGTCTGCTCTCATGTGCGCGGCCTCAAGCGCCGTCTATGCCCAGGAAATCACCGGCGGCGTCGCCGGCACGGTGCGCGACGCGGCCGGCAAGCCGGCGGCCGGCGCCGCCATCGCGGTGAGCGATTCGAACACCGGCCAGACGGTCTCCACCGTCAGCAGCGGGGACGGCTTCTATACGGTCCGCAACCTGCCGGTGGGCGGCGACTTCACCGTCAAGGCGACGCTCGGCGGGGCCACCAGGTCGGCCAAGATCGGCCACATCCCGATCGGGGCGCCCTACCAACTCAACATCTCCTTCACGGAAGAGAATGCGGTTTCCGAGGTGGTGGTCACCGGCACACGCGCGGCCGTCGCCAACGCCCTGGTGCAGACCGGCCCGCGTTCGACCTTCACCGCGGACGACATCGAGGCGGCGCCGACCTTCGCGCGCGACCTGAAGGACCTGATCCGGATCAATCAGTTCGTCACCATCGATCCCACCAACTCCAACGCCGTGGTGGTCGCCGGGGCCAACAGCCGCACCAACACCATCTATGTCGACGGGGTGCGCCAGTCGGACGACTTCGGCCTCAACAACGGCGGCTATCCCACCCAGCGCTCGCCGTTCTCGATCGACATCGTCCAGGCGTTCAACTT
>JAQGIX010000344.1 GCA_028290925.1 Phenylobacterium sp.
CTGATCGCCGAGGCGGACCTGGGCCTGGCGCCCGGCGCGGCGTTCGGCGAGGAGGGCGAGGGCTGGCTGCGCTGGTGCTTCGCCAACCGCCCGGAGAAGAACGCGGCGGGGTTGGAGCGGCTGGGGCGGTTTCTAGCGCGCTGAAAAGAGGCGCTCGTTTATGGGTTGGGCTTGTCGGCCGGGGCGGGCGCGGCCGGGGCCTCTTCCTCGGCGTTGACCTTGAAGGCGGGGCCCATCAGGCGGGCGCGCTGTTCGAGGCTGTCGGCGGTGGTGCGGCAGCGGGCCGGCGGCGTCCAGCTCATCCACTCCTGGGCCAGGCGGGCCTTGGTCACGTCGGGACCGCCGTTCCAGACCGAGCGGCCCTTGACGACGGCGTCGGCGCCGAGGGCGTTGATCGGCCGGAGGCTGGCCTTCTCGGCGGCGGTCATGGCGCTCCTGAAGCGCTCGAGGTCGCGGCGCGCCTGCTTCTGCTGCTCGTCGTAGACCTTGAGGTCGTCCTCCAGCCGCGAGCCCGGCCGGCGGAAGCTGGACTCTATGCGGGTGACCTCCGGCATCACCTGGTCGTGCAGGTCGACGTAGCCGCGCAGCGCCCCGTAGCACCAGGCCACCAGCTGGTAGTCGTCGCGCGGCGCGCCGGACGGCCAGGCGGATTCCCGGGGCGCTTCGGCGGCGGCCGGCTCCGGCGGGGGCGCGGCGGCGTCGGCCGCGGACTGAGCCTGGATGAACATGGCGAGGGCGAAGGCGAGCGACATCGAAGATACCTCTGAACTGATCCCTAGACGCCGCCCGCCGATCCAAACCCGCCGCCCCCAGGGGTCTCGATCTCGATGACGTCGCCGGCCGCGACCCGAACCGAGAAGCAGCCTGCGAGCTTAGTAACCGCCCCGTCGGCCGTGATCAAACGCTGAGCCCCGGCCAGCGACGGTGCGCCGCCCGCCAGGCCCTGCGGCGCATGCTCGCGGCGGGAGGACAGCAGGGCCGCATCCATGGGCGCGAGGAAGCGGATGCGGCGCACCGCCCCGTCGCCGCCGCGCTGCGCGCCGGCCCCGCCGGAGCCGTGGCGGACCCCGAAGGCCTCGATGCGCACCGCGAAGCGCCGCTCCAGGATCTCCGGGTCGGTGAGGCGGGAATTGGTCATGTGGGTGTGGACGGCGCTCTCGCCGGCGCCCGCGGCCGTGGCCCCGGCCCCGCCGCAGATGGTCTCGTAGTACTGCCGCGCCTCGTCGCCGAAGGTGAGGTTGTTCATGGTCCCCTGGCTGTTGGCCATCACCCCCAGCGCCGCATAGAGGGCGTCGACCAGGTGCTGGCTGGTCTCGACGTTGCCGGCGACAACCGCCGCGGGCGCGCGAGGGTCCAGCATCGAGCCCTCGCGGGTGAGAATCTTCAGCGGCTTGAGGCAGCCGGAATTCAGCGGGATGTCGTCGTCCACCAGGGTGCGGAACACGTAGAGCGCCGCGGCGTCGACGATGGCCGAGGGGCCGTTGAAGTTGGAGGCGAGCTGGTCGGCGCTGGCGGTGAAGTCGAGGATCGCCTCGCCCTTGGCCGCGTCCACGGTGGTGCGCACCACGATCTCGCCGCCGCCGTCCATGGGGACGCGGGCCTCGCCGTCGGAGAGCCGGCCCACCGCGCGTCGCACGGCCCGCTCCGCGTTCTCCTGCACGAAGGTCATGTAGCGGGCGACGATGGCCGCGCCGTGGCCGCGGATCATCTCGGAGACGGCCGCGGCGCCGGCCTGGCAGGCGGCGATCTGGGCCTTCAGGTCGGCGAGGTTCTGGTCCGGGTTGCGGGCGGGGTAGGGGCCGGCGAGGAGCGCGGCGCGCGTCGCGGCCTCAAGGAAGCCGCCGTCCTGCATGATCGGCAGGGCGTCGAGCAGGACGCCCTCCTCGTCGATGGTCCTGGAGAACGGCGGCATGGAGCCCGGCTGGACGCCGCCCACGTCGGCGTGGTGGCCGCGGGCGGCGACGTAGAAGGCGGCCTCGGCGTCGGCGTCGTCCATGAACACCGGCATGACCACGGTGATGTCCGGCAGGTGGGTGCCGCCGGCGTAGGGGTTGTTGAGGGCGAAGGCGTCGCCGGGCCGCAGCGTCGGGTGGCGGTCGCGGACGGCGCGGACGCTGGCGCCCATGCTGCCCAGGTGCACCGGCATGTGCGGGGCGTTGGCCACCAGGCCGCCGTCGGCGTCGAACAGGGCGCAGGAGAAGTCGAGGCGCTCCTTGATGTTCACCGAGTGGGCCGTGCGTTCCAGGGCCGCGCCCATGGCCTCGGCGACGCCCATGAAGCGGCGGTTGAACAGCTCGAGGGTGACCGGGTCGGGCTTGTCGAGGGCGATGGCGGCGGTCCGGGCGGCGGCGATGCGGGCCAGGCGGATCAGGCCGTCGGGCCCGCCGGTGGCGCGCCAGCCAGGGAGCAGGGCGATCTGGGTGTCGGGCCGGACGATGAGGGCGGGGCCGTCGGCGGTGGTGAGGGCGTCGGCGGGAATCACGGGGGCGGAATGCCATTGGCCATGGGCGAACACCCTCGCCCGCTCATCCCCGCGAAGGCGGGGACCCAAGCCGAGCTGCGGATTTGCCTGTGGGTCTGGCTCGACTGCGGACCCGCTTGGCTCCCCGCCTTCGCAGGGATGAGCGGTGTTTGAGAGGGCCTCGGCCTCGACGGTCGCGATGAGGATGGCGCGATCGGGCTCGATGAAGCCGAACAGGCGGCGGTGGGCGTTTTCGAAGGCAGCCTTCAGCGTGGCGGTGTCGGCGAGCGGAACCGGCAGCTCGGCGTCGGCGCCGTCGTAGCGGAGGCGCAGGGTTCGGCGGAGGTCGGCGGCCTCGGCGCCTTGGTCGGCCAGGGCGGCGCGGGCGTCGGCTTCCAGCTCGGCCAGCAGGGCTTCGGCGCGGGCGAGGCCGGGGGCGTCCAGCGGCGCCTCGAGGCCGGCCTGGCGCAGCGCAGTGACCTGGGCCTGGCCGATGCCCCAGGCGGAGAGCACGCTGCCGTAGCGGGGGCAGAGGATGTCGCTGACGCCGAGCGCTTCGGCGGTCTGGCAGGCGACCTGGCCGGCGGCGCCGCCGAACGCCACCAGGGCGTGCTCGCGCGGGTCGAAGCCGCGCTCGGTGGAGATGCGGCGCACCGCCTGGGCCATCTGCTCGACGGCCACGGCGACGAAGCCCTCGGCGGCG
>JAQGIX010000350.1 GCA_028290925.1 Phenylobacterium sp.
CTGATCGCCGAAGACATCGAGGCCTACCTCAAGGCCCACGAGGTCAAGAGCCTGCTGCGGTTCCAGACCTGCGGCTCGGTGGACGACGGCAAGTCGACTCTGATCGGCCGGCTGCTCTATGATTCCAAGATGATCTTCGAGGACCAGCTGGCGGCCCTCGAGGCCGACAGCAAGCGGATCGGGACCCAGGGCGGCGAGATCGACTTCGCCCTCCTCGTTGACGGCCTCGCCGCCGAGCGCGAGCAGGGCATCACCATCGACGTCGCCTACCGGTTCTTCTCCACCGACAAGCGCAAGTTCATCGTCGCCGACACCCCCGGCCACGAGCAGTACACTCGCAACATGGTCACCGGCGCCTCCACCGCCGACGCCGCCGTCATCCTGATCGACGCGCGCAAGGGCGTGCTCACCCAGACCCGGCGCCACTCCTATCTCGTCAGCCTGCTGGGCATCCGCCACGTGGCGCTGGCCATCAACAAGATGGACCTGGTGGGCTTCGACCAGGCCCGCTTCGATGAGATCGTCGCCGACTACCGCGCCTTCGCCGAGCAGATCGGCATCAAGAGCTTCACGCCCATCCCCATGTCGGCCCTGCGCGGCGACAACATCACTGAGCCCTCGGCGCAGACGCCCTGGTATTCCGGCCCCCCGCTGCTGCGCTGGCTGGAGGACCTGCCGGTGGAGGACGACCTGCGCGAGGCCCCGTTCCGCATGCCGGTCCAGTGGGTCAACCGGCCGAACCTCGACTTCCGCGGCTTCTCCGGCCAGATCGCGTCGGGCGTTATCAGGCCGGGCGACACGATCAAGGCCCTGCCCTCCGGCCGCGAGAGCACCGTCGAGCGCATCGTCACCTTCCGCGGCGACCTGGCCGAGGCGGTGGCCGGCCAGTCGGTGACACTGACCCTCAAGGACGAGATCGACATCTCCCGCGGCGACGTGCTGGCGCAGGCCCAGTCGCCGCCCGCCGTGGCCGACCAGTTCGAGGCGACGCTCGTCTGGTTCGACGACGAGGCCATGCTGCCCGGCCGCCCCTACCTGATGAAGCTCGGCGCCCGCACGGTCGCCGCGACCGTCACCGAGCCCAAGTACAAGGTCAATGTGAACACCCTCGAGCACCTCGCCGCCCGGCGGCTGGAGCTCAACGAGATCGGGGTGGTCAACCTCTCCACCGACGCCGCCATCGCCTTCGATCCCTACGCGGAGAACAAGGACCTCGGCGGCTTCATCCTGATCGACCGGATCACCAACCGCACGGTCGGCGCCGGCCTGCTGCACTTCGCGCTGCGCCGCTCCCAGAACATCCATTGGCAAGCGCTCGACGTCGACAAGCCGCACCGCGCCGCGGCCAAGGGCCAGAAGGCCCGCGTCGTCTGGTTCACCGGCCTCTCGGGCGCCGGCAAGTCGACCATCGCCAACCTGGTGGAGAAGAAGCTCTCGGCCGACGGCCGCCACACCTACCTGCTGGACGGCGACAACGTCCGCCACGGCCTCAACAAGGACCTGGGCTTCACCGAGGTGGACCGCGTCGAGAACATCCGCCGGGTCGCCGAGGTGGCCAAGCTGATGGTCGATTCCGGCCTGATCGTGCTGGTCTCGTTCATCTCCCCGTTCCGCGCCGAGCGGCGCATGGCCCGCGAGATCCTCGAGGAGGGCGAGTTCGTCGAGGTGTTCGTCGATACGCCCCTGGCCGAGGCCGAGCGGCGCGACGTCAAGGGCCTCTACGCCAAGGCCCGGGCCGGCCAGCTGAAGAACTTCACCGGCGTCGACAGCCCCTACGAAGCCCCGGAGCAGGCGGAGATCCGCATCGATACGACCAAGCTCGATCCGGAAGCCGCCGCCGAGCAGATCGTGGCCTGGCTGGAACGCGGATTTGATCCGGGAATCTGACGCCCGCCCCGGAACCCGTCGCCGCCGCGTCGGTTAAGCCGGCGTCCTGGCCGAGGCCAGGCCACGCCCCTCGAGTCAGACCCGGCGGCCCCGCATTCCGACCGCCGGGTCTCATTCCTCCCCCAGCGCGAAGCGACAAGGGCGGGGCCACTCAGAAGGCGCAGCTCCCGCGAAGGGGAGCTCGGCGTCTCAGAACGTCAGCACGATCTTGCCGAAGTGCTCACCCCCGGACATCGCCTCGAAGGCGGCGCGGGCCTCGGTCCAAGGGAACACCTTGTCCACCACCGGGCGGATCCTGTGCTGGTAGATGGCCGCGCACATGGCCTCGAACATCTCGCGTGAGCCCACCGACAGCCCCTGCAGCTTGGCGGAGTTGCCGATCAGGCTCGCGGGGTTGAACGGATTGCCGGCCCCGGCCACCACCCCGATGATGGCGATGTGGCCGCCGATGCGGATCGCCCGCATGGACTGCTCGATGGTCCCGCCGCCGCCGACTTCCAGGATCACGTCGGCGCCCACCCCGCCGGTCGCGGCCCGCACCGCCTTCGACCACTCGGGCGTCGTCCGGTAGTTGACCAGCTGGTCGGCGCCCAACCCCTTGGCCCGCTTGAGCTTCTCGTCCGACGACGAGGTGATGATCGTCCGAAAGCCGGCCGCCTGGGCGAACTGCAGGCCGAAGATCGAGACCCCGCCGGTGCCCTGCAGCACCACGCTGTCGCCCGGCTGCGGCCGGGCGTCCTCGAACAGCGCCCGCCACGCCGTCAGCGCCGCGCACGGCAGGGTCGCGACCTCCTGGTCGGTGAGGAATTCCGGGACCTTGGAGAGCCCTTCCTGGCTGAACGCGGCCAGCTCGCGCCCCGCGCCGGGGATCGGGAAGCCCAGCGCCGTCGAGACCTTCTCCAGCGTCGGCGGCCCGGCGATCCAGCCCTGGAAGAACATCGTCGCCACCCGGTCGCCGACCGCGAAGCGCGTGACGCCCGGCCCCACCGCCTCGACCACCCCGCAGCCGTCCGAGAACGGGATCACCGCCCCGCCCATGGCCGGGCCGCGGCCATAGATGCCGCCGACCATCAGCAGGTCGCGGTAGTTCAGCGAGACCGCCCGCATGCGCACCAGCACCTCGCCGGGGCCGGGCGTCGGGTCGGGCAGCTCGACGACCTTGAGCTGGTCCAGCCCCCAGGGTTCGCTCACCTGCAGCGCGCGCATGTTCGTCTCCTCCCAACGTCGGCCCATCTAGCGACCGGCCGCGGGGCGCGAGCAAGGCTGTCGCCGCGTCAGGTCAGGCGCGCGCGGTGGGCAGGACGGGCTTGTCGCCCCACTGCTCGGGATCGTGGCCGAACACCAGCACCGTCTCGGGCTCGCGCAGCGCCAGCAGCGCGTCCAGCGAGCGGTTCATCGCGCCTGCGTCGGCGAAGGCCGGGAAGGTCCGGCTCTCCACCACCTGGCAGAAGTAGCAGGCGTCCGAGGTCAGGAGGTGGTCGCCGGCCTCGCTGCGCACCCGCAGCGACTGGTGGCCAGGTGTGTGGCCGTAGCTCGGGATGCAGGTCACCGAGCCGTCGCCGAACAGGTCGTGCTCGCCGTCGACCTGCACGACCTTGTGGCCGAGGTCGAAGTAGGGCCTGGCCAGGAAATGCCGCGCGGCCAGCTCCTCGTCGAACCCCGCCGCCCACTCCCGCTTCTGCACCACCACCGTCGCATTGGGGATCTGGTGCAGCCCGCCCGCGTGGTCGAAATGGAGATGCGAGAGCACCACCCACTTCACCCGTTCCGGATCGATATCCAGCGCCTGCAGCCGCGCGGCCGGCAGCTCGTCCGCCGACAGCTCCACCTGCATGTCCTGCCCGGCCAGGGCCTTGCGGTAGACGTCGTCCGGATCGGTCAGCCCGGCGTGCAGGCCGCAGTCGAACAGCGCCACCCCGTCCGGATGCTCGATCACATAGAACGGCATGGGCGCGCGCACCCGCGCCGTGGCCAGGCCCATGCCGGCGCCGGCGGCGTCCAGATGGCCGCAAACACAGCCGTAGAGCCGGATGGTCATGGAAGCCTCCTTCGGGTTCGCCCGCCACGCTACGCCCGGCCGGCCTCAGGAATCCAGCCGCCGCATCCCATAGAGCCGCACGGCGCCGATCAACCCGGCCGCCGACATGGCGCTCATCAGCAGGTAGCCGTGCGCGCCGTAGCGGTCGAAGAGCCAGCCCGAGGCCATGGTCGCGAGCCCCGAGATGAAGCCGCCCGACAGCGAGGAATTGAGCGTCTGGGCCACCGAGGCGTTGCGCGGCGACGACAGCCGCTCCGCCAGCTGCACCGAGGCCAGGAAGGTCGCCGCGTAGGACAGCGCGTGCAGGGCCTGCAGCGGGAAGACCACCCACAGCGGTGGCGCGAAGGCCAGCACGCTCCAGCGCACCACCGCCGCCGTCGCGCCGAGCATCAGCAGGTTGCGCGGTCCCACCCGCCGCCGCCACGGCTCCATGAACCACATGAAGCCGATCTCCACCGCGACGCCGCTGGCCCACAGCACCCCGGTCAGGCCGGGCGCGATCCCCTGCTGCCGCCAGGCCAGCGTCGAGAAGCCGTAGTAGAAGGCGTGCGCCGACTGCACCAAGCCGGCCGACAGCGCCGCGGTCATGAACACCGGATCGCGCAGCAACTCGCCAAGCCCGGCCATCCGGTCGGAGAGCTTGGCGGTGTGGCCCGCCTCGTGCACCGGATCGGGCGGCAGCAGCAGCCGCGCGCCCAGGCTGGCCAGCGCCACGGCGGCCACCATCCAGACCAGCACCAGCTCCGGCGAGCCGCGGGTCAGCAGCGCCCCCATGCCGAGGTTGCCGAGGATGAAGCCGGCCGAGCCGATGCCCCTCGGCCAACCGAAGTTGAAGCCGTCTCGGCGCGCCCGGGCCAGCACCAGCACGTCGGCCAGCGGGCTCATGGTCAGGTACATGGACGAGGCCGCGAACCACACCACCGCCCACCAGGCGAAGCCGAACGGCAGGGCCATCAGGGCGTAGAGCCCGGTGACCGCCGCGCCCATCACGATCAGCGCCGTGCGGCGCAGCTTGAAGCTGTCGGCCCACACCGCCAGCAGCGGGGCGGTGAAGGCCCGCGCCATCATCGGGAGCGACAGGATCAGCCCGATCTTCGCCCCCGACAGCCCATGGTGGGCGAACCACACCGGCAGATAGGGCGACGACACCCCCGTGCCGGCGAAAATCGCGCCGTAGTAGAGGCCCATGCGCACCGGGAGCGACATGGGCCGGCAGATAGCAGGAGTCGGCGCTGCGGCCCTCTCAAGACCCGATCGCGCAGGCCTGCCTCGCCGCCGGGTCGAACAGCACCGATTGAAGTCGACGGAACAGCCGTGTCGCGGTGGGCGGGTCCCGATTGCCCAGCACCACCACGGTGACCTGGTCCTCGGGGAACATTGCGGTCTCGACGTTCACGCCTGGGCTGCCCCCGTTGTGACCGAACCAGCGGTGACCGTCGACGTGGCCGACGCCGAATCCGAAGCCGTAGTCGCGCTCTGGCTGCCCGCCCCGCGCCGGCGCGGCGACGATCTGGGCCGACACCAGCATCTGCAGGGAGGCCGCGCTGGTCAGCTGCGCCTGGCTCAGAGCCGCGAAGAACCGCCCCATGTCGCCCGCGGTGCTGAAGCCGCCACCCGCGGAACTGCCGTGCAGCCTAGCCTCCGACGCGGGCCGCAAGGCTCCCGGCTGGCTCGGGCCAGGCGGTGACGGTCCCTGAAGCGGCGCGGGCATGGCCGTCATGCCCTGCGCCGGCACAGGCGGAGCGGACGGATCGAGACCGGTCGCCGTCATCCGTGCGGGCCGGAAAATTTGGCCTCTGAGATAGTCGCCGTAGCTCTGGCCGGAGACCTGTTCGATCAGGAGGCCCAGCAGCAGGAAGCCGCTGTCCGAATAGGCGAACCGCGAGCCCGGCGCGAACGCCGGCTTTTCACTCGCGACCAAAGGGAGGAGGTCTTTCAGCGTCTTCGCCTTGACCAGCGCCGGCAGGTTCTCCGGCGCGAAATAGTTGCCGAGCCCGGAGCTGTGGTTGAGCAGCTGCCGCACCGTCACCACCGATGTCTCGGCCGTCAGGCGCGGGACGTAGCGGCCGATGGGATCGTCGAGCCCGACCCGGCCGCGGTCGATCAGCTGGGCGATTGCGACGGCCGTGAACATCTTGCCCGCCGAGCCGATGTTGAACCTCGTGGCGGCCGCGATCGGCGCGCTCCCCGGTCCCGCCGTCAGACCCCGGGCATAGGTCGTCGCGCCCCCCGGCTCCGCCACCAGGACGACACCGGAGAAGTCGAGCTTGCCCGCCTCGGCGGCGATGCAGGCGCGCAGGGGCGCCGCCGTCGTCGCGGCCATCGGCCCGCCCCGCGCCGACGCCGCCGCCAGGGCGAGCGTCAGCCCGAACACCTTCCACCGCCCGGACCCGAACATCGACGCCTCCCTCAACTGACGCCGCCATTAGGATCGGCCTTCTTGTTCAATCGAAAGCCCTGCCATTGAACGTGCCCGGCGGGTCTGCTCTTCTGGCGTCGAAGGAGCGCCCTGATGGACACGGCCGAGATCTCCGACCCCGCCGCCGCCGCGGTGTTCGGCAATGCGCGCCAGCGCAGGATCGTCTTGGCGCTGATCCCGGAGGAACGGTCGCTGAGCGAGCTCGCGGCCATCACGGGCATGCCGCTCAATCTCCTCCACCACCACATGCGCAAGTTCCTGCGCCTGGGCCTGGTGGCGATCACGCGCCGCCAGGCCCGGCCCGGCGCGGCGATCAAGTTTTACCGCGCCACGGCGAGCGCCTTCTACGTTCCGGCCGAGCTCGCGCCGGCGGGCTCGGGCGAGGCCATGGCGGGCCGGCTGCGAACGGCGCTCGATCGGAGCCGCGCCCGCGCGGTCAAGGGCGTGACCTACCTTTACGGCGAAGCCGGCCCCAGCATGCGGCTGGTCCGGGATCCGGACTACAGGACGACGGCGGTCGAACTCTGGCGCGAGCTCCGCCTCCGCGACGACGACGCCGCGGAGCTGGCCGAGGCGTTCAGGGGGCTCCTGAGGCGCTTCGAAGCGCGATCGGCGCCGGCGGGCCGGGCCTACTTTGTCCACGCCGCGCTCGGATTGGCGTAGCGCAACGCCTGGGTCTTGGCGCTATGCGCCCGCGGCCCGGGCGGTGATGGTCAGGGCCCGGCGGGCGCGTTCGATCACCGCGGCCCTGCCGCCGCGCAACGCCTCCACCACGTCGCGCGCGCCCAGCGCCAGCCGCAGCGCGCTCACCGCCTCGCCCCTGCGCCGTCCGATCGCCACCGGCTGGCCGAGCCGGACCGGGTCTGCGTCCCGCGACCGCAGCTGCTCATAGAGCGCCTGGACGGCGGCCGACCCGAGCACGCCGGCAGGCCCGCGGACCAGGAACGGGAAGATGGTCGGGATGGAATCCCAACCCCCCGCGGCTTGGCTGGGCGCGGCCGGGGCGATCGGCTCGAGCTGCGGACAGCTCGCCAGCTGGTCCGCCACGGCGGCGGCGAACTCGCCGACGAAACCGGCGACCTCCGCCGCGGGCAGCGCGTGGAAGGCCCACATCTCATGCAGCGCCGCCTCCCAGCGCAGCAGGAGGCCGAGGTTCGACGCGTCGGGGAGCAGGGTCCGTGCGGCGTAGCCGGCCGGCCAATCGGTCCGCGCGCAGTAGTCGGCGAGCCCCGGCGACAGCGGCTGCGCCCTCAGCCGTTCGGCGCAGCCCGCCGGGACGAACAGCGCGCCGGAGAAGGCCGGGCCGCCATAGAACTTCGACCCGGTGACCGCGACCAGGAAGCCCAGCGCCAGGCGTCGGGCCACGCTCTCGCCGCGGAGCCGGAACTGGCAGGCGTCCACCAGCACCGTCAGGGCCTCGCCATGCGCCGCCTTCAGCCGGGCCGCACAGGCGAGCGAAGGCGCCGAGAGCCCGGTCTTCGAGACGTCCAGCACCGCCAGCAGCACCGGGCCGCCGCCGCGGATCGCCCGCGCGCAGGCGGCCTCGACCTCCGCATCGACCGCCTCGGCCGGCCGCGCGGCGCCGTCGTCCTCGCGGACCCTGATGGTCATTACGCTCCCCGGTGGCAGGTCCGGCAGGGGCTCGCCGGCCACCGCTCTGCCGCCGTGCGGCAGGCCGGTTCCGAAGCGCCGGCCGGCTAGGGCCAGCGGCACGCCGCGGCCGGACTCCGCCGGGTCGGCCATCACCGTCGTCAGCGGGCGCAGCGAGCCGCCCCTCGCAAGATCGGCGACGATCAGGTGCAGATCGGTGCCGGAGGGCGCGAGGATCACCTCCTGCGCCTGGGCCGGCGGCAGGCCGCACAGCGCGGTCAGCGTCTGTCGGATGCGGTCCATGTCCGCCGCGCGCGCGCCGCCCGCGCTCAGCAGGTGATCCCGCCGCGCCGCCGCGGCCGCGAAGGCGCCGGGCGAAAGGGTCGAGGCGGTGGACGAACTGAACGCGCATTCGCCGGGCGCCGGGCGCACGCCGCAGCCGTAGCGGTTCAGTCCGGTGGCGGGATCGAGGGCGATGCGCTCGTCTCCGCCGCTGGCCAGCAGCGCTTCGAGCCGGTCTGCGCGCGGATCCGCCTCCGTCCTGCGGCGCGCGAAGTCCGATCGATCCGTCATGCGCCGCCGATCCGGGTGAGCCACGCGGCCAGGGTCCGCCTGAGTCCCTTATCGGCGGATTAAGGGCGACGGCCACGGAGGCCCGTTGTGTAGAGGTCCCCGGTGTACAAGCGGCGGCGTCCGCGTAATCTCCTGATCAACGATCAGGAGACGGCTCATGGACCGCATCAACAGCCGAGACCGCGCCCTGCGCGAGCGCGCCGAAGCCGTGATCCCCGGCGGGATGTACGGCCACCAGGCGGTGGGCCTGCTGCCCGACGACTATCCGCAGTTCTTCGAGAAGGGCGAGGGCGCGCACATCTGGGACGTCGACGGCCGGCGCTACCTCGACTTCATGTGCGCCTATGGGCCGAACCTGTTCGGCTACGCCAATCCGCAGATCGACGCCGCCTACGTCCGCCAGCTGGGCCTCGGCGACACCCTGACCGGCCCGACCGCGCTGATGGTCGAGATGGCCGAGGCCATGGTCGCCATGGTCAGCCACGCCGGCTGGGCGATGTTCTGCAAGAACGGCACCGACGCCACCTCCATGGCCCTGACCATCGCCCGCGCCCATACCCGCAGGAAGACCGTCATCCGCGCCAAGGGCGCCTACCACGGCGCGGCCGCCTGGTGCACGCCGCGGCCCACCGGGATCATCGACACCGACCGCGCCCATCAGATCTTCTGCGACTACAACGACGTGGCGAGCCTGGAAGAGGCGGTCCGCCAGGCCGGCGACGACCTCGCCTGCATCTTCGCCGCCCCGTTCAAGCACGACGCCTTCATCGACCAGGCCGAGCCGGACCTGGCCTACGCGCGCCGCGTCCGCGAGATCTGCGATGAGACCGGCGCCCTCCTGATCATCGACGACGTGCGCGCCGGGCTGCGCCTCGCCCGCGACTGCTCCTGGGCGAACATCGGCGTGCAGCCCGATCTCTCCAGTTGGGGAAAATGCATCGCCAACGGCCATCCGATCTCCGCCCTGCTGGGCTCGGAGAAGGCCCGCAAGGCCGCGGCTTCGATCTTCGCCACCGGCTCGTTCTGGTACCAGGCCGCGCCGATGGCCGCCGGCCTCGAGACGCTGCGGCTGGTGCGCGACACCGACTACCTCGAACGCATCACCGCGCTCGGCCAGCGGCTGCGCGACGGCCTCGCCGAACGGGCCACGACCGCCGGGTTCAGCTTCCGCCAGACCGGCCCGGTGACCATGCCGCTGTTCCTGTTCGAGGACGATCCGGACCTCAGGAAAGGCTTTTGCTTCTCCTCCGAGATGCTGGCCCGCGGCGTCTATGTGCACCCCTGGCACAACATGTTCCTCTGCGCGGCCATGACCGAGGCCGACATCGACGGCGCCCTGGAGGCCGCCGAGGGCGCGTTCGGCGTGCTGAAGCGCCAGGGCCCAGGCCTCGCCCCCGTGGCGAAGCTCGCCTTCCTCTCCGCCGGCGCGCGCTGATGGACGACTATTCGGACTACGACGGCCTCGGTCTCGCCGAGCTGGTCGCCAAGAAGCAGGTCACCCCCGCCGAGCTGGTGGAAGCCGCCATCGAGCGCATCGAGCGGCACAATCCGACCCTGAACGCCGTGGTCTTCAAGGGCTATGACGACGCCCGCAGCCAGGCCGCCGGCGCCCTCCCCGGCGGCCCGTTCCGCGGGGTCCCCTTCCTGATCAAGGACCTGGCCATGCCGGTGGCCGGCTGGCCGCGCACCTCCGGCTCGAAGTTCGCCCGGGACATGGTGGACGCCGAGGACGGCGGCCTCACCGCGCGCTATCGCGCCTCCGGCGTTATCCCGCTCGGCAAGACCAACACGCCCGAGTACGGCATCACCGGCACCACCGAGAGCGCGCTGCTCGGCCCCTGCCGCAATCCCTGGAACCCCGGCCATATCGCCGGCGGCTCCTCCGGCGGCTCGGCCTCGGCGGTGGCGGCCGGCATCGTGCCCATGGCCCACGCCTCCGACGGCCTGGGCTCGATCCGCATCCCCGCCGCCTGCTGCGGGCTGGTGGGCCTGAAGGTCACCCGCGACCGCAACCCCAACCTGCCCGACGGCTACGACTATGCGTTGGGCAATGTGGTCGACCACGTGGTCAGCCGCACGGTGCGCGACAGCGCCGCCATGCTCGACGCCACCGGCTGGCCCGAGCCCGGCTCGCCCTATCCGCCGCCGCCCAAGGCGCGGCCCTACCTGGAGGAGGTCGCCGCCTCGCCGGGCAAGATGCGCATCGCCTGGTCGGCGGAGACGCCCAACGGCCGGCCGATCCACGAGGAGGTGCAGGCGGCCCTCGAACAGACCGCCGCCCTGCTGAAGGGACTCGGCCACACGGTGATCGAGCGCGGCCTCGGCATCGACTACCGCGCCCTCTACGCCTCGCGCGGCGCGGCCGGAGCGGCCAACTTCGCCGCCGGCATGGGCCGCCTGATCGAGCGGGTGGGCCGCGAGCCGGAGCCCGACGAGCTGGAGCCGCTCACCTGGGCCTCGCTGAAGGTCGGCCGCCGCCAGACCGGCGCCGACGTCATGCATTCGCTGCAGGAGACCCGCATGCTGAACCGCAGGACGCTGGCGGCCTTCGAGGACATCGACGTCTACCTCTGCCCGGTGATGGGCGAGCCGCCGCCGGAGATCGGCTTCATCGACGCGGTCAATCTGGAGCCGCGCGAGGTCAGCCGCCGCCAGGGCCGGGTCTTCCCCTACACCGCGCCGTTCAACTTCTCCGGCCAGCCCTCGATCTCCCTCCCCCTGGCGCAGTCCAGGGCCGGCCTGCCGATCGGCATGATGTTCACCGCCAAATACGCCGACGAGGCCACGCTCTTCCGCCTCGCCGCCCAGTTGGAGAAGGAAGCCCCGTGGGCTGGGCGCCGGCCGCAGCTGTGGGGGTGACGCCGCTCTGGAGCCGCCGCAATTGGCTGACGCTGGCCGCGCTCGGCGGCTTCGTCGCCGTGGCGGTGGGCGCCTTCGCAGCCCACGGCGTCGCCGATCCTGCGGCCAAGGAGCTGCTGAAGACCGGGGCCACCTACGGCTTCCTGCACAGCCTGGCGACCTTCGCCTGCGCCACCTTCATGCAGCTGGGCGCGAGGCGGGCCCGCTTCGCCCCGGCCTTCTTCCTTTCGGGCGTCGTTCTGTTCTCCGGCTCGCTCTACGCGCTGGCCTTCGGCGCGCCGCGCTGGGTCGGCGCGGTCACCCCGATCGGCGGCCTGAGCTTCCTCGCCGGCTGGGCGGTGCTCGTTTGGGCGGCACGCGGCGTCGATCCGGCCTAAGATCGCAAGCATTCCTTGCAGGCCTCCGCCGGGGCCTGACGAACTTCGCCCGAAGCTCATTGCAGCGAGGCGCCGCCATGCTCCGTCATCTGTTCCTGGCTGCCGCGGTCGCCGGCCTCCTTGGCCTGGCCCCCGGGGCGCTCGCCGGCCCTGCCAAGGGCGCGGTCCCGCGGGCCGCCGACGGTCACGCGGACCTCTCCGGGGTCTGGACCAACGCCTCGGTGACCCACCTCACCCGGCCGCCCGGCGTCGGCAAGCTGGTGCTGAGCGGGCCGGAGGCCGAGGCCTTCGCCAGGAACGACGGCCTGGTCGCCCACCTCGACGCCGACGCCGCGCCCAGCGAGGCGCCGGACCGCGCGCCGGCCGCCGCGGGCGATCCCGGCGGCTACAACAGCTTCTGGCTGGATCCCGGCCGCACCCTGGGCGTGGTCAGGGGCGAGCACCGCACCTCCTGGATCGTCGATCCGGCCGACGGGCGGCTGCCGCTGTCGCCGGCCGGCCGCAAGCTGGTCTCCGCCTCCGCCGCAGCGCACCAG
>JAQGIX010000367.1 GCA_028290925.1 Phenylobacterium sp.
CGCTGCGGGGTGCGGCGGTGGCCTCGCCCGAGCGCTATGGGGCCCTGGCGGCCCGCGAGGTGCTGAGCTCCGGCGGCAACGCCGTCGACGCCGCCGTGGCCACCGCCTTCGCCCTGGCCGTGACCTACCCCGAGGCCGGCAACCTCGGCGGCGGCGGCTTCATGACCCTGTACGTGGACGGCAAGCCCTACTTCCTCGACTACCGGGAGACCGCGCCGGCGAAGGCCAGCGCCGGAATGTATCTCGACGCCTCCGGCCAGCCGGTCACCGCGCTCAGCCTGGTGGGGCCGCTGTCCAGCGGGGTGCCGGGGACGGTGCGCGGCATGGCCGAGGCCCATCGGCGCTTCGGCAAGCTGCCCTGGTCGCGCGACCTGGCGCCGGCGATCCGGCTGGCGCGCGACGGCTTCATCGTCCCGCCGCCGCTGATCCGCGTACGTGAGGCCAGCCGGCGCGATTTCGCCATCACCAACTTCAATCGATATTTCGCGGCTATGGCCGCCGGCCGCCGGTTCCGGCAGCCGGAGCTGGCCGCCACCCTGGCGCGGATCGCCAGGGGCGGGGACCGGGAATTCTATGAGGGCCGCACCGCCGACCTGCTGGTCGCGCAGATGGCCCGCGGACCGACCAAGGGCCTGATCAGCAAGGCCGATCTCGCCGGATACAAGGCCGCCTGGCGCGAGCCCCTGCAGGGCGACTGGGAGGGCTATCGGGTGATCACCGCCCCGCCGCCCAGCTCCGGCGGCATCGCGCTGTTGCAGATGCTGACCATGAAGTCGGACGCCGCCGCACTGTTCAGGGGCGTGGACCTGAACACCCCGCAGTATCTCCACCTGGTGTCGGAGATCGAGAAGCGGGTCTTCGCCGACCGGGCCGAGTATCTCGGAGATCCGGACTTCGTGAAGGTTCCGGTCGCGGCGCTCACCGATCCGGCCTACATCGCCCGCCGCGCCAGGGAGATCGATTCCAAGGCGCCGAGCCTCCTGAAGGGGGTCACACCGGGCCTGGAGAAGCCCCAGACCACGCACTTCTCGGTGGTCGATCGCTGGGGCAACGCGGTGTCGAACACCTACACCTTGAACGGATGGTTCGGCGCCGGCGTGGTGGTCGAGGGGGCGGGCTTCCTGCTCAACGACGAAATGGACGACTTCTCCGCCAAGCCGGGCGCGCCCAACCAGTTCGGTGTGGTCGGCGGGACGGCCAACGCCATCGCGCCGTTCAAGCGACCGCTGTCCTCCATGACGCCGACCATCCTGGTCCGGAACGGCCGGGTGGCCATGGTGCTGGGCACCCCGGGCGGGTCGCGCATCTTCACCTCGGTGTTCCAGGTGCTGGTGGACGTCTACGACTTCGCCCGGCCGCTGCCCGCCGCGCTCGCCACCCTGCGGTTCCATCACCAGCTGCTGCCGGAGAACACCATCTACTCCGAGCCCTACGCCCCGTTCCCGCCAGCGCTGCGCGCCGCCATGCAGGCGCGCGGCTATCGGCTGGAGGCGCAGGACTTCAACGGCGACGTCGAGGCGATCCAGGTGGTCGGCGGCATGCCGCATGCGGCGTCCGACCCGCGCGGCCGCGGCGTGGCCCTGACGCTACAGGCAAGCAGATAGGGGTCTGGCGGAGGTCGACGTGGCGGCCTGAGGCGAAACTGACCACTCCGCCTTCGTGGCGGTCATCGCTGTGTCATCTATGTCGCCAAGCGCTGCCTAAAGTCCGAACATTGTTAGATCAATTTGACAATGTAAGCGGCAAGTCGTCGCTTCCGCAGGCGGATTTCGGACTCGCGCGTCATGCGCGATCGCGGGGAATTCCGTGAGACGCCGGCGCGCGCAGCGTTCGGTCAGAACCCTTGGGGGGAAGATGAAACACCTATACATGGGCGCAAGCCTCGTCGTGCTGTCCGCGGTCATGTCCGCAGGGACGGCGGCGGCCGCGGCCGCCACCACCGCGGAAGTCTCCGAAGTCATTGTCACCGGCACCCGGGTCTCGGGCGTCAAGGCGGAAGACAGCGCCGCGCCGGTCGAGGTGGTGGGCGCCGCCGCGCTGAAGCGGGTGGGCCAGCCGGACCTCATCCAGGCCCTGTCCCAGACCCTCCCGTCGTTCAACGCCGAAGGCTATGCGGCGGACACCGCCGCGCTGACGCTCTCGGCGGCCCTGCGCGGGCTCAATCCGAACGACACCCTGGTGCTGGTCAACGGCAAGCGCCGCCACCCGACCGCCAACCTGCACGTCGATCCCAGCTCCTTCCAGGGCGCGGCGACCGCCGACCTCAGCTTCATCCCGGTGGGCTCCATCGACCACGTCGAGGTGCTGACCGACGGGGCCGCGGCGCAATACGGCTCCGACGCCATCGCCGGCGTCGTCAACATCATCCTCAAGAGCGCCAACAGCGGCGGATCGGCCAGCGCGACGGGGGGCCAATATTTCGAGGGCGACGGCAAGACCGCCGCCTGGTCGCTCAACAACGGCTTCGCCCTCGGCGACAAGGGCTTCATCAACGCCACGATCGAGCAGCGCTATCACGGCTTTAGCCGCCAAGGCGGCGCCGACCGCCGGGTGTTCGACCTCAACGGCGCCCTGCGCGCCGGGATCAGCCCGATCGACCGCGCCGGCCTGCCGGGCGCCGTGGGCTCGCCCAACGTCAACAACATCTACGGGGACACGCAGTCCAACACCTACGACGGCTTCTACAACGCCGGCTACGATCTGGGCGACGGCGTCCAGGCCTACAGCTTCGGCAGCTACGGCCACCGCAAGGCCTCGGCCTTCGAGAACTACCGCTTGCCCAGCCGGGTGACGCGGACGGTCGGCGGCGTGACCACGGTTCCCTTCCCGAACGGCTTCTCGCCGCGTGAGCAGATCGTCGAGGACGACTACGCCGTGACCGGCGGCATCAAGGGCGCGGTCGCCGGCTGGGACTGGGACCTGTCGACCACCTTCGGCCGCGACAAGGACGACATCTCGACCATCAACTCCGCGAACGCCTCGCTGTTCGCCGACACCGGACAGACGCCGCGCAACTTCTTCGACGGGACCTTCATCTCCTCGGAGTGGACCACGACGCTCGACGTCGACAAGACCTTCGACGTCGGCATGGCCTCGCCGCTCAACGTGGCGCTGGGCGCCGAGACCCGGGAGAACAAGTTCACCATCAACCAGGGCGACCCGCTGTCCATCTACAAGGAAGGCGGCCAATCCTATCCTGGCTTCCAGTCCACGGACGCCGGAACCCACAAGCGCACCAACTACGCCGGCTATGTCGACCTGGCGCTGTCGCCGATCGCGAACCTGAAGCTGGATCTCGCCGGACGCTTTGAGCACTACAGCGACTTCGGCAGCAACACGGTCGGCAAGCTCACCGTCCGCTACGACTTCAGCCCGGCGTTCGCGTTGCGCGGTACGATCAGCAACGGCTTCCGCGCGCCGACCCTGGCGGAAGAGTACTATTCGGCCACCAACGTCGCCCCGACCTTTGCGGTGGTGCAGCTCCCCGCCAACTCCGCAGCCGCCCATCTGGCGGGCTTCCCGAACCTGAAGCCGGAGAAGTCCACCAACTACAGCGTGGGCTTCGTCGCCCACCCGGCCGAGGGCCTGCAGATCACGCTGGACGCCTACCAGATCAGCATCCGCGACCGCATCGTGGCGACCGGCACCCTGCTGGGCCTGAACAACGGCGTGGTGGTCTCGCCGGGCGTGCTGGCGGCCATCGCGGCGCAC
Organism: Phenylobacterium sp.; assembly: GCA_028290925.1. Classification (GTDB taxonomy): domain Bacteria; phylum Pseudomonadota; class Alphaproteobacteria; order Caulobacterales; family Caulobacteraceae; genus Phenylobacterium. Next base: position 3,712 of record JAQGIX010000367.1, read on the forward strand.
GGCAACGTCCTCGACCCGCAGGTCACCTATGTGGGCATCAGCGTGTTCACCAACGGGGCCAACACCAAGACCCAGGGCGTCGAGCTGACCGCCAACTACGCCTCCGACTTCGGCGACATGGGCCACGTCGATTGGACGGTGGGCGTCAACTACAACAAGACCGCGCTCACCAAGGTGAACGCGCTGCCCGCGGCGGTCACCTCCGTGGCGATCGGCCAGACCGCCCTGCTGGGGCCCAACGCCATGGACACCCTGACCACCGCGGTCCCGCGGGAGAAGGTGGTGCTCGGCGCCTTCTGGACGCTCGGCAAGTGGAGCGCCAACCTGCGCGAGACGGTGTTCGGCGAGAGCTCCGAACGCTACAGCCTCGACGGCACCGGCAACGGCGGCGTGACGACCAAGATCCCGGTCACCAGCATCACCGACCTGGAAGTCGACTACGCGCTCTTCGAAAACCTGAAGCTGGCGGTGGGGGCCAACAACCTGTTCGACCACAAGCCGCCTTCCATGCCGAACGTTCCGAACGGCGCCGGCGGCGTCCGGCCGGCGGACGGCAACAACGTCTATGGCGAGCCGCTGCAGTTCTCCCCGTTCGGGATCAACGGCGGCTACTACTACGGCCGGCTCAGCTTCACCTTCTGAGCCGGCGCCTGACTTGCTCGCGGACCGGCCGGCCACGGCTGGCCGGTCCGCGGCGGTTTGAGCCCATGCTATAGGGGCGGCGATGTCCGCAACGCCGCCAGGCTCTCTCAGCGCCGCGATCGAGCTTGCCTCGGCCCTGCTCGCCACCGATCCCGCGCAGGCCGAGCGCGGGGCGCGCGACATCCTGCAAGCCGCCCCCAAGGATCCGCGCGCGCAGCTCATCGTGGCCTCCGCCCTGCGGCGCCAGGGCGACTTCGCCGCCGCACGCGCCCTGCTCGAGCCGCTGGCGCGCGCCTATCCGGGCGCGGCCCTGACCCAGTACGAGCTCGGCCTCGTCCTTGCGGGCGTCGGCGCGGCGGCCGCCGCGATCGAGGCGTTGCGGCGCGCGGTGGGACTGAAGCCGGACCTCGCCGAGGCCTGGCGGGGGCTGGGCGACGAGCTATTCCGGACCGGCGACGTCGCCGGGGCCGAAGCGGCCTTCAAGGCCCACGCCCGGGCTGTCGTGCGCGATCCGCAGCTGAGGGGCGCGGCCGACGCGTTGTTCGCCGACGACGCGGTCCTGGCGGAGCGGCTGCTCCGCGCGCAGATGAAGGCCCGACCCGGCGACACCGCGGCGATGCAGATGCTGGCGCAGGCTTGCGTGGGATTGGGGCGGCCGGACGAGGCGTTAGGTCTGCTCACAGCCTGCCTGCAGGCCGAGCCGGATCGCGACGGCGCACGCTTCCAGCTCGCCGAGCTGCTGTTCCAGCAGCAGCAGGCCGCCGAGGCGATCGCCCACCTCCAGACCCTGCTGGCGCGCGAGCCCGACGAGCCGGCCTATCGGAACCTGCTGGCGGCCTGCCTGGGCATGGTGGGCGACTACGGCCCGGCGGTCGCGATCTACGAGCGGCTGCTCGCCGACTATCCGAAGCACCCCAGGATCTGGCTGAACTACGGCCACGCCCTGCGCACCGTCGGGCGCCATGACGACGCCGTGGCCGCCTACCGGCGATGCATCGCGCTCGCCCCCAGCCTGGGCGACGCCTACTGGAGCCTGGCGAACCTCAAGACCGCGTCGATCACCGACGCGCTCGAGGCGGCGATGCGGAGCCAGCTCGAGCGGCCCGATCTCACCGCCGACGACCGGCTGCACCTGCACTATGCGCTCGGCAAGGCGCTGGAGGACCGCGGCGACCCCGCCGGGGCGTTCGGGCAATATTCGGCGGGCGCGGCGCTCCGGCGCCAGGGTCTCCGCTACGACGCCGACGAGACGACGGCGCTGATGCGCCGGTCCGTCGCCCTGTTCACGCCGGCGTTCTTCAGCGCCCGCGCCGACGCCGGCTCGCCGTCGGACGCCCCGATCTTCATCGTCGGCCTGCCG
>JAQGIX010000090.1 GCA_028290925.1 Phenylobacterium sp.
TTCACCGGGTCTCCGCCGATGCCCACGGCCGTCGTCTGGCCGAGGCCCACCTGAGTGGTCTGGAACACGGCCTCATAGGTAAGGGTGCCGGAGCGGGAGACAACGCCCACCGAGCCCTTCTTGAAGATGTTTCCCGGCATGATGCCTATTTTGCATTCATCCGGGGTGAGCACGCCGGGGCAATTGGGCCCGATCAGCCTGGATTTCGAGCCGCACAGCGAGCGCTTCACCTTGACCATGTCGGCCACCGGGATGCCCTCGGTGATGCAGATGATCAGCGGGACCTCGGCGTCGATGGCTTCCAGGATCGAGTCCGCGGCGAAGGGCGGCGGCACGTAGATCACCGAGGCCTCGGCGCCGGTCTCCCTCACCGCCTCGCCGACCGTGTTGAACACCGGCAGGCCGATGTGGGTGATGCCGCCTTTGCCGGGGGTGACGCCGCCGACCATCTTCGTCCCGTAGGCGATCGCCTGCTCGGAATGGAAGGTGCCCTGCGCGCCGGTGATGCCCTGGCAGATGACCCGGGTGTTCTTGTTGATCAGGATCGACATGAGTTACTGAGCGCCCCGCACGGCCTTGACGATCTTCTCGGCGCCGTCCGAGAGGTCGTTGGCGGCGATGACGTTGAGGCCGCTCTCGTTGATGATCTTCTTGCCGAGCTCGGCGTTGGTGCCTTCCAGGCGCACGACCAGCGGCACCTGCAGCCCCACCTGCTTGACCGCGGCCACCACGCCCATGGCCAGGATGTCGCAGCGGGCGATGCCGCCGAAGATGTTGACCAGGATGCCCTTCACGTTGGGGTCGGCGATGATGATCTTGAAGGCCGCCGTCACCTTGGCCTCGTCGGCGCCGCCGCCCACGTCCAGGAAGTTGGCCGGCTCCGCGCCGTAGAGCTTGATGATGTCCATGGTGGCCATGGCCAGGCCCGCGCCGTTGACCATGCAGCCGATGTCGCCGTCGAGGGCGATGTAGGAGAGGTCGTACTTCGACGCCTCGATCTCCTTCGGATCCTCCTCGCTCTCGTCGCGCAGGGTGACGATCTCGGGGTGGCGGAACAGGGCGTTGTCGTCGAACGACACCTTGGCGTCGAGCACCCGCAGCTGGTCATCGGCCGTGACGATCAGCGGGTTGACCTCCAGCATCGCCATGTCCTTGGCCACGAAGGCCGCATAGAGCTGACCCAGCAAGGTGCGCGCCTGCTTCGCGAGGTCGCCCTTCAGGCCCAGCGACTGCGCCAGCATCAGGCCGTGGTGCGGCCAAACCCCGGTCGCGGGATCAATGGTGAAGGTGTGGATGCGCTCCGGCGTCGCGTGGGCCACCTCCTCGATGTCCATGCCGCCCTCGGTGGAGGCGACCACCGCCACGCGGCTGGTCTCGCGGTCCACCAGCAGGGAGAGGTAGAATTCCCTGGCGATCTGCGCGCCTTCCTCGATGTAGAGGCGGTTGACCTGCTTGCCCTTGGGCCCGGTCTGATGGGTCACCAGGACCCGGCCCAGCATCTCCTGCGCGTTGGCGCGGACGTCCTCGACGCTCTTCACCACCCGGACCCCGCCCTTGGCCTCCGGGCCGAGGCCTTCAAACCGCCCCTTGCCGCGCCCGCCGGCGTGGATCTGCGACTTCACGACGAAGACCGGGCCACCCAGCTGCCTGGCCGCCTCGGCGGCTTCATCGGGGGTGAAAGCGGGAAAGCCGCGCGGGACCGCCACGCCGAACTCGGAGAGGACGGCTTTGGCTTGGTGTTCGTGGATGTTCATGGAGCCTTTTGGGCGCTTGCCAAATCGCCTCGCCGCATGCGGCGGGCCGCGGGCGAGTGGCGGCGGTTATAGGCGCCGCGTCCGGCGATGACAACCGCGTGAGGTCGCTAAAACGCCGGTCGCTGGCCGAGCAACCGCCAGCAGAAGCGGCAACCGCTTTTGCGTCCGGCTGCGCTTAGAGAAAATCCTGTCAGCCGACGCCTTCCAGGGCCGCGGTCGCCCGCCGTTCGAGCTTGCCCCAGCTGACCCGGGCGCCGTTCAGCGCCGCGTCGATCGAGCGGACCACGACGGAGTACATCAGCTGCCGGTAGCCGAACCGCTGGATCGGCATCCAGATCACGTCGGCCCAGGGCGCGCGCCGCTCCAGGGCCATGCCGAGCGCGCCGGCCGAGAGGTCCAGGAAGATGAACGCCGCCCAGTAGAACAGCGGCCGGATCAGGTCGTCCGGCGACCATTCCTGCGGGTGCCACGCCCAGCTGTAGGCCGAGGAAATGATGCTCCAGATGATCGCCAGGTCGACCAGCGGCGCGATGGCGGTGAGCAGGATCTGGAACAGCCAGATCTGCGGCAGGGCCACGAACCCCAGCACCGGGTGCTTCAGGTCGAACAGGCCGGCGCGATGCTTCCAGATGCACTGCAGGGTGCCGAACGACCAGCGGAAGCGCTGCTTCAGCAGGCCGGCCACGGTTTCCGGCGCCTCGGTGTAGGCGCGCGCGTCCGGATCGAACTCGATGCGCCAGCCGGCCCGCTGGGCCCCCAGCGTCAGGTCCTGGTCTTCGGCCAGCGTGTCGGCCGGATAGCCGCCGAGCGTCTCGAGCGCCGAACGGCGCCACGCGCCCACCGCGCCCGGGACCACGGTCACCGCGCCCAGCGCCGCCAGCGCCCGGCGCTCCAGGTTCTGGGCGGTGACATATTCCAGCGCCTGCCAGCGGGTGATCAGGTTGCGGCGGTTGCCCACCAGGGCGTTGCCGGCCACCGCGCCCACCTTGGGATCGACGAACCAGCGGGCGAGCTTGGGGATGGTGTCCGGCGGGAACAGGGTGTCGGCGTCGAGCGCCACGATCACCTCGCCCTTGGCCTCCACCAGGCCGCGGTTCAGCGCCAGCGCCTTGCCGCCGTTCTCGAAGGACATCAGCCGCACGCGCGGCTCGCCGGCGAAGGCCTCGCGGACCACCTCGGAGGTGCGGTCCGACGAGCCGTCGTCGAGCACCAGGACCTCCAGCTTTTCCCAGTGGGAGGCCAGGATGCGGCGCACCGAGGCGACGATCACCTTCTCCTCGTTGAAGCAGGGGATCAGCACGCTGACCAGATGTCCGGCGGCGGCGTCCAGGATCGCAGGCGTCCGCCGGGCGATGCGCAGCCGGTGCAGCAGGGCGAGCGGCGCCAGGAACAGCAGGCGGGCGACGCCCAGCACGATGGCGGCGATGAACAGCGCGGAGAGCACCATCTCCACATCGTGGAAGAAGCCGAAGCCGACCCGGTCGAGCATCAGCTCGAAGGACGAGCGGGCGGTGGGCGGCATGGCCTGCTGGGGGGTCATACCGGCCAGCTCGCCGATGGTCACCAGCTTGTAGCCATGGGCCCGGATCGCATCGATCAGCCCCGGCAGGGCCTCGACCGTGCGACTGCGGTCGCCGCCGGAATCGTGCAGCAGGATCACCTGGCCGGGCCGCACCGTGTCCTGCAGCCGCGAGATGGCGGTGTCGATGATGTGCTTCGGCTCGGGCTTCTTCCAGTCGTCGGGATCGATGCGCAGGCCGACCGACAGATAGCCCTGGGCCTGGGCCTGCAGCAGCGGGGCCACCTCGCGCGGGGTCGACGGTTCGGCGTCTCCGAAGAACGGCGGGCGGAACAGCCGCGTCGAGCGCCCGGTCAGGGTCTCGAACAGCCGCTGGGTGGCGGTCAGCTCCACCGTCGTCTGGGCGGCCGGGATCTCGGCGATGTTCGGATGGGTCCAGGTGTGGCCGCCGACGTCGTGGCCCTCGCGCACCTCGCGGGTCACCAGGTCCGGGAAGCGCTGCATGTTCTTGCCGATGACGAAGAAGGTGGCCGGCGCGTGCTTCTGCTTCAGGATGTCGAGGATCTTCGCCGTCCAGCGGCCGTCGGGTCCGTCGTCGAAGGTGATCGCCGCCCAGCCCGGATGGAAGCCGTAGCGCTGGATCACATAGGACGTCGGCAGAGCGTCATAGGTCTCCCCCGAGATCAGGCCGGTGTCGGCGTCGAACTCCAGCCCCCGGTGGCCGGGCTTGGGGATGTCCGACACGTGCAGCACCTCGCCCTGGCCGTCGAAGTTGACGTCCTGGCCGGGCTTCAGGATGTCGAGGTCCTGGGGGCTGGCCTGGCCGAAGCCGTGGCGCAGCAGCTTCCAGCTGAGCTGGTCCTCGCCGCCCATCCGCCACAGCGCATAGCCCATGGGCCGGAAGCCATCGGCGACCTTGATCTGGTTGAAGAGCGTCGAGGCGTCGAGGAACCAGACGGTGTGCTGGCGGCCGTCGGCGTTGTAGTCGAAATGCGGGTTGAGCTCGGTGTCGTCCATCATCGGCTGGGCGCCGGAGTCGTGGGCGATCTGGGTCGCCTCGTTGAAGGTCACCGCCTCCGCCCGGCCCGGATCGGCGCCCTTCGGCAGCGTCCAGTCGTAGCCGTAAGCGCCCAGCGCCAGCACCGTGTGGGCCGGATCGAGCTCGCCCATCCGCTGCTCGAGCTCGTGCTCGAACCATTGTTGGCCGGCGGCCGGCCCGGCCGAGCCGGTGCCCCAGTGCTGGTCGTAGGCCATCAGCACCACGGCGTCGGAGGAGGCCGCCAGCCGCTTCAGGGGCCAGCTGTCGTCGGCGAAGGGGGCGGTCACCCAGACTTCGCGGCCCAGCGGCTTCAGCGCCGCGCGGGCGTCGGCGACCAGCGCCGGATAGGCCTGCGCCGCCTGCGGCGAGAGGTTCTCGAAGTCGAAGACGTAGCCGGCGTAGCCGCGCTTGGGCGCCAGCTGGACCAGGTTCTGGATCAGCCGTTTGCGGGCCAGCGGGTTGAGGATCACGGCGTCGGCCGCGGGACCGTTGAAGACGCCGTCCTTGGCGTTGTGGATGCCGGGCAGCAGCGACGGCGGCTTCTTGGCCGAGGCGATGATCGCCCGGGCCTGCGCGTCGGAGGTGACCTCCAGCTCGCCCTTGGCGCCGGCCAGTGCGATCCACTGCGGCGAGACCACGTCCAGCTGGTCCACGTGGTCGGCCAGGGATTCGCGGCTGTTCTCGTCCCAGGAGACGTAGAAGCCCACCGCAAGCGGCCGCGCCAGGCCGCCGGTCGTCGGGTTGCGGGGGTGCGGGATCTTGGTCCACTCCCGCCGGCCCTTCAGGTGCTTGGTGTTCTCCTGGTGCAGGGCCTGCAGGATGTGCGGGTCCTTCAGCGCCAGGCTGGGCAGGTGGGGCGCCACGGCCAGGGTCGCGAAGAACGCGGCCACGAGCAGCGCGGCCAGCGCCAGCAACAGGCCGCCGGACAGTCGGACCAGGCGCGCGCGGCGCCCCGACGGGTCATGAAAAATGAGTTCGGCCATGGCCGGCTAAGGATCGCCCCAACTTCGGGCAGCCATATGATCCCCGAAGGTGTCGGAAGCTAGACGCGCCTCGGCCGTACCGCTAGCCGAACAAGACCTGCCAAAGCATCCGACCCGGCAAAAACGCCGCGATTCCGGCGATGCCAAGGCCGCCGACGACGAATCCGCTGAGCACCGCGGCGTGCCGTGCGACATCGTGACGCCGCGCCGCCAGCACCGCGCGGGGCACGGAAACGAAGGTCAGCAGGGCGAACAGGTGCAGCAGTCCCAGCCCGTGGAAGCTCGGCCCGATCGGGGCCGCGCGGATGAACAGGGTGCTGATCGCCGTGCCGACCATGGTCACGGCCCAGGCCCAGCCCAGGAGGCGGTGCAGCCGGTCGCCCTTGACCCCGGCCAACAGGACCCCGGTGACCGCCATGGCGGCCAGGATGCTCGCCAGGTGGATCTGGATCGCCAGGGAGGCGTGGAGGATCGGCGCCAGGTTCGGCGCGTGCGGCCGCTGGGTGACCAGGGCGCGGGCGATCGCGGGCCCCACCACGCCCAGCCGCGGACCGATGGCCAGCAGGATGACGCCGCCGGCGATGGCGAAGGCGCCCAGCGCGGCGCGGCCCAGCGAGCGGCGCAGCAGCGGCCCGTAGCCCGCGGTTGACAGAGCCGGTTGCGACACTTCTCCTCCCGACGGATGCGCGACGCAGGACGTTGCGTCGCCGGAAGGTCTGGCGGAGCGGTCTTGGGCGTGCAGCACAGTTTGCGTGAAGACCCGCCGCAACTTCGCCAGCCGCCGCCCGGCGCCGTTCACGCGTCGCGACCGACCCCGATCAGCTGGCGGCTGGTGCTGCGCGTGCTCGCCGTCGGCAGCGTGGTCGCAACCTTCCTCAGCCTGTTCGGTCCCTTCGACGTCCCCTTCGCGGCCATCGCGGTGCGGGACGCCCAGTACTTCGCCTACAGCTGGATCGGCTCGCTGCTCGGCCTGGCCAGCGTGCGCATCGCCTGGCGCCTCGGTCTGTGGCCGCGCGGGTTCGCCGTCGTGGGGGCCGTCGCCGGCTTGATCATGGCCGCGCCCATGACGCTGGCCGTCTGGCTGGGCGAGCTTCTCGCCAGCGGCCATCCTGCGCCGATCAAGGCCTTGCCCACCAT
>JAQGIX010000415.1 GCA_028290925.1 Phenylobacterium sp.
GCCGGGGGCGCCGTGCCGCTGGGGGCCGGCGGCGGGGTGGTGTCGAAGCTGACGGTGGGCGCCGACTGCGCCGAGGCCGTCGCCGAGACCAGCTGCATCGGCTGGGCGTGCTGGAGGCTGGCCCAGATCATCTGCGGGAAGGTCCGCAGGGTGATGTTGTAGTCGCCGACCGCCGAATTGTAGTCGCGCCGGGCGATGGAGATGCGGTTCTCGGTGCCCTCCAGCTGGCTCTGCAGGGCCAGGAAGTTCTCGTTCGACTTCAGGTCCGGATAGCGCTCCTGGATCATCATCAGCCGGCCGAGCACGCCGGACAGCTTGTCCTGCGCCTGCTGGTACTGCTGGAACTGGGCCGGGTTGGTGATGGTCGAGGCGTCGACCTTGACCTGGGTCGCCGAGGCGCGGGCCTCGGTCACCTGGACGAGGGTGCTCTTCTCCTGGGCGGCGTAGCCCTTCACGGTGTTGACCAGGTTGGGGATCAGGTCGGCGCGGCGCTGGTACTGGTTCTGCACCTCGGCCCAGGCCTGCTGGGCCTTCACCTGCTGGGTGGGGATGACATTGTACCCGCACGCGGCGAGCAACAGCGGGGCGATGAGGATGAGGGCGGCGCGCGAAATGCGGTGAAGGCTGGTCACGTGATGGGTCCCCCGAACGGAGCCAAGCGCATGGCTTGGGCGTGGCGCTTATTTGGCCCCGCCGTTGATTGAGCGCAACGGCCTCTGGCATGACGGTTCTGTAAGCTCGGGGAGAGCCAGGAACCCATGGCGGCGATCAAGCCCTACTATGCGCCGGGAAGCCTGAGCGCGGCCTTCTACGACCTGGTCACCGCCGCCGACGCGGCGCTGGCCGGCGACGTGGCGGTCTATGCGCAGCTGGCGCCGGCGGGGGGTTCGATCCTGGAGCTGGGCGCGGGCTCGGGGCGCGTGACCGTCGCGCTGGCCGAGCGCGGCTTCCCGGTCACCGGCATCGACATCTCGCGGGCCATGCTGGCGCAGGCGGAGCGACGGCGGGCCGGACTGGCCCCGGAGATCGCCGAGCGCATGGCGTTTCGGCTGGGCGACATGACGGCGCTGGACCTGAAGCGGCGCTTCGACCTGGTCGTCTGCCCCTATTTCGGCCTGGCGCACGTGCCGGCCGGCGCGGCCTGGAAGAACAGCTTCGCGACCGCGGCGCGGCATCTGGCGAGCGGCGGCCTTGCGGCCTTCCACCTGCCGCTGCTGGCGCTGATGCGCCAGGCGAGCCAGCCGGACCCGAAGGCGGTGGTGCTCGACGAGCCGATCCCGGGCGGCGGGCGGCTGCGGCTGCGGGTGCTGGAGCGGCGGTTCCGCGAGGGCGTCGGGCGGCTGGAGCAGGTGATCGAGTACGAGGCGCTGGACGCCAAGGGGACGACGGTGCGGCGCTCCGCCGAACGGCTGTCCTACTACATGGCCGACCCGGCGCCGCTGGCCGCGGCCGCGGGCCTGGCGCTCGACCGCGCCCCGATCGCGCTGGGCGGCGTCGGCGACATCTGGGTGTTCCGGAATATCTAGGGCCGCGGCCTCCGCCGTCAGGCCCACATCCAAGCTGTCGGCGGCTCCCTTGACGCCCGCATTATCACAGACATATATTACGAATGTAAGCTGAAAGGCTGTCATGCGCACATTCATCGCCCTTGTGGCCTTCGCGGTTCTCGCCCTTTCCCCTCCGGCCAAGGCTCAGTCGTTCACCCGGGCGGAGGTCGCCAAGATCGACGAGGGAGTCGAGGCTGCGCTCAGCCAACGCGGCGTCCCGAGCGCCTCCATCGCCGTGGTCCGGGGCGGCCAGATCGTCTTCACAAAGGCCTATGGGCGGCGCTCACTCTCGCCCTCGCGCGCGGCGAATATCGAAGCGCGGTACAACATCGCGTCGGTGACGAAGCAGATCACCGCCACGGCGGTCCTCATGCTGGCCGACGAGGGCAAGCTCTCCCTCGACGACACGATCGACCGCTGGATGCCTGAACTCACCGACGCGAGTCGGATCACCGTGCGCCAGGTGTTGTCGCACACCGCCGGCTACAAGGGCTTCTTCACGGCCGAAATCCTCCCCCTGGAGGGCCGACGCGCCACGTCGCCGCAAGCCATCGCCGATGGGTGGGGGCGGCGGCCGCTGGATTTCACACCGGGGTCCGACTGGCGATACAGCAACACCGACTACACGATCGCCGGGCTGATCGTGGAGCGCGTGAGCGGCCAGCCGCTGGCCACCTACCTGCGCAAGAAGATCTTCGAGCCGCTGGGCATGACCTCGGCCGCCGAGTTCCCTGGCCAGCCGATGCCGGCCACCGACGCCCAAGGCTATTCGCGTTATGTGCGGGGCCCGCCCCGCGCGGCGCCGATTGTCGGCGCCGGCTGGGCCTTCGGAGCTGGCGGTTGGTCGATGACCGCGTCCGACCTCGCCAGGTGGGACCAGGGCGTGCTGGGCCACCGCCTGCTGTCCGCCCAGGGCTATGCCGCGCAACAGACCGCAGCGCCGCTCACGAACGGCAAGACCGCGCCCTACGGACTCGGCGTTTTCGTCGACCAAGTGGCGGGCCATCGGCGCATCCACCATCCGGGCTCGGAGTTCGGTTATCTCACCGAGAACCGCATCTATCCGGACGACGGGGCGGCGGTGGTGGTGATGGTGAACGGCGATTTTGGCGGTCCGCAGGACGAGATCGCCGATCAGATCGAAGGCCTGCTGCTCGCCCAACCGCCCGCGCCGAAACGCGATCCGCGACGGCCGCGCCCGACAGTGGACGCCGCGGTCCGGCCGCAGGAGGTCGCCCTGGCCCACCGACTCTACGACCAGGTGGCCGCCGGCAAGCTGGATCGCAGCCTCCTCACCCCTGACGCCAACGCCTACTTCTCGCGCATCGCGCTGGCCGACTATCGCCGCAGCCTGGCCCCGCTGGGGCCACCCACCGCGTTCGAACGGCTCATGGGCGATCGGATCGACGGCCTGGACGTCAGCCTCTATCGGCTGCTGTGGCCCGATCAGCTGTTGGTCGCGGTTCTTCGCACCGAGCCCGGCGGGCGCGTGGCCTCGTTCACGATCTTCTCGCCCCTGTAGCCACCTCGACGCCGTGGAGCGGTCTCAGCCGCGCCAGCGCCAGGGGCCGCTGCTCTTCCAGCGCGCGAAGGCGACGAAGGCCACCGACTCGGCGGCGATGATCGACAGCATCGGCGCGATGCCGAGCCGCACGTCGGTCAGGCCGAGCAGCCCCTTGAGGCTCAGCAGGATATGCACCGAGCGCGGCGAGGCCGCGCCCCGCGGGTCGCCAAGCGCCGTCGTCGCCAGGATGACGAGGACGAACAGGAGGGTCGCCAGCCAGCCCTTCCAGGTGATCGGGGTCGCCCCGTAGCCGAAGTCCTTCGGCCGGAACCAGGCGCGCCCGGCGGATCGTTCGTCGCTCATCGCAAGCCCTCGCTTTTCGGACCCTACCACCTCACGCCGGCATTTGGCGGGCGGGCTCGGCCGCGGCCCCTTCCGCAGGCAGCGTCATCTGAAAGACGGCGCCGCGCGGTTCATTGGCCGACGCCCACAGTCGTCCGCCGTGCGCCTCGGCGATCGAGCGGCAGATGGCCAGGCCCATGCCCATCCCCTCGGGCTTGGTGGTGTAGAAGGCCTCGAACAGCCGGGCCTCGCTCTGCGGGTCGATGCCCGGGCCGGAATCGCGCACCGCGACGGCCACGCCGCCGGCCGCATCCCGCTCAGTGCTGAGCCGCAGCTCCCGCGGGTCGTCGGCGGCGGCGCCGCTCATCGCCTCGATGGCGTTCATGATCAGGTTGAGGATGACCTGCTGCAGCTCGACGCGGTCGCCCTCCACGGGCGGCAAGTCGGTCGCCAGCCGGCTCTGCACCGAGACACCGTGCTTCACCGCTTCGTGGCCGGTCAGGGCGATCACGTCGGACACCGCCTCGTTGAGGTCGAACCGGCTCCTGCGGGGCGGCGCCTTGGTGACGACCGCGCGGATGCGGCCGATGACGTCGCCGGCCCGTCCGCCGTTGTCGATGACCCGGCCGAGGGCCTGACGGGCTTCATCCAGATCGGGCGGCTCGTTCCCCAGCCAGCGCAGGGCCGTGTGGGCGTTGAGAACCGCGGCGGTGATGGGCTGGTTGACCTCGTGGGCGATGGAGGCCGTCAGTTGGCCCATGGTGGCGACACGGTTGACGTGGGCGAGGTCGGCCTGCGCCGCGCGCAAGGCCTCGGACGCCAGCATGAGCTCCGTGATGTCGCGGTTGATGATAAGCGCGGCTTCCACCCGCTCCGACCGCGGCCGCAGGGGCGAGTAGCTTATCGCCGAGTAGTACCGGCCGCCCCGAACGGGAACCCACCCCGAGTAGGTGACATCTTCTCCCGCGAAGCACCGGTCCAAATTCGGCTTGCTCATCTGCTCAAAGAGCTCCGTCCCCAGCAGTTCGGCGACGTGCATCCCGATGAGCCGCTCGGCCGGCATTCTCCAGACCCGCTCTAGAACCGGGTTCACGCGTTGATACCGGTAGTCCCTGCCGACTATGCTCACCGCATCAGGCGAGCTCTCGAAGACCTGCCCGGTCAGATATTCCGCCTGCTTGCGCTCCGTGATGTCGTTGTTGGTCTCCAGGATCATCGCCGCCCCGCCGTCATTGTCCCGCTGCAACGACCAGCGGCTCGACACCGTGACCCGCGTGGCGTCGCGCTTCGTATGGATGAGCTCGCCTTCCCAACGGCCGGCGCGGAGCAACTCGGCATTGATCGCCTCAAGCGGCGTGGGAAAGATCGTCTGCAGCAGCTGGTGGCTGACCTTGCCGACCGCCTCCTCCGCCGGCCATCCGTAGAGTTCCTCCGCGCCGTGGTTCCAGTAGGTGATGACGTCGTCCGCGCCGCGCACGAAGATCGTGTCGTGCGTCAGGTCGAGGAGGCTGGCCTGGTCGCGCAGGGTCACCTCCGCCGATTGGCCCTGCACGACGAGAAGGGTGGTCACCGCGATGGCCGCGATGCTGGTGAACGAGTTGACGACGCCCTCGGCCCCGGGGGCCGCGACGCGGGCTATGAGGTCGCTCACCACGGTCAGGGCCGCGCACGCCAGGGCGACCAGCACGACGTCGCGCGACCGCAGGAAGCGCGCCGCCATCAGCACGACGGCCACGTAGAGTCCCGCGACCGCCACGCCGACCGGCGTCAGCATGTCGGCGATGAAGATTGCGGCGGCGAGCGCGGCGGTCGCAAGGGGCAGGAGCGCTGAGGTAGCCTCCCGCTGCGAGCGCGCTGGATATCTCATCTCGGCCCTGTCCCAGTCGGAGCGGCGACCGACGTCGGGGCTGCGGCGTGGATCTCAACCGGCGATCGACGCGGCTAGTCCCAAGGCGGCGACAAACTCAAAGGCTCCGCGTGCTTATCCACCGCCAGCTTAATCCCGGCAGAAATGTCTGCAACCGCCGCCCTGACCCAGGCGCGGATCGGCAACCGGCCGGGAGACCTCGCGTTCTGATGTCTTAGAGGGAGTGCTGGCCATGAAGACGTCGACCCTCGCCGCGGCCGTGCTGTCCGTGAGCCTTTCGTGCGGAAGCCTGCCAGCCACGGCGCAACCCGACCATCACTGGCATGGCGGGCCTGGGAACCGCCAGTGGGACCCGGCGCGGAGCTATGATGGCCGCCGGGGCCATGAGCGCCGGCTGACGCGGGCCGACTACGTGTATCGGGGCGGTGACGGGCGCTACTACTGCCGGCGCTCCGACGGCACCACCGGCCTGGTGGTCGGCGGCCTCGCGGGCGCGGCGCTCGGCAACGTGATCGGCGGCAACACGATCAGCACCCTGCTGGGCGCCGCCGGCGGCGCCGCCATCGGCAATTCCGTCGACCGCGGCAAGGTCCGCTGCCGCTGACCGAGCCGCGAGCGGCCCGATCAGGAGGCCTTCGGCGGCATGGATCCGGTCGGCGAGACGGCGCGGGGCGCGGTGGGCAGGAGCCGGCCGCGGACCAGAAGCCAGAGGGTTCCGATGGCCGCAAACCCGACGACCAGGTTGGCGAGCCCGAAGGTCACCGGCGCGACGACGCCGATCGCGCCCCGATCGCCGCGCAGCACCATCTCCAGGGGCGCGGTGGCCAGCGCCGTCGCGCCGAAGGTGAAGGCCCAGTAGCCGGGGTTGAAAGCGCCGCGCCATATCCAGGGCGCCAGGCGCAGCAGGATCAGGGCCTGCAGGCAGCCGTAGCCGACCAGGGCGTGGGCGAAGACATCGGGCGGGCCGCGGGTCACGCTGAGATAGGCGACCGCGCCGACGACGGACGGCGCCAGCTGGATGCCGAGGGTTGGGCGCAGGGGATCGGCCAGGGCGGGCGCGGTGAGCAGCCGGTGCAGCAGCACCGATTCCACGGCCAGCCACGAAAAGAGGCCGCAGCCGAAGAAGAGCTGTCCCCAGTCCTGGTATCCCAAGGTGGCGCCCACGGTGGCGCAGACAAAGCTGCCGGCGACGGTGGGGAGGTAGAGCACCGCCGTGGTGGTGGCCGGGTCGCGTCCGCCGCGCCACAGCGCCCCCGTCCGCCAGACCGCGAACGCCAAGGTGAAGGCCGCGCCCAGGACGTAGAGGATCTCGGCCGCGCTGCGCGCATAGGGCGCGATCGCGCCGGCCGCCAGCATGGTGGCGACGCCCACCAGACCGATGAAGCAGCATTGCACCGGATCGGCGGCTTCGCGCTCGGCGGCTTCGCGGCCGACAAGCCACTTCAAGGCGTAGAGCGCCAGGACGATCGCCCAGACCGCCACCGCCGCGACGGCGAGCGCCTCGCCGACCGCCGCCGGCAGGCCCCAGGCCAGATGGGCCGCACGCCAGGCCGTCGCAAGGCCCGCAAGGCCGAGCACCATGCCGAAGAACGACGCCGGCACGGCGGGTATGGGCAAGGACGAGGCCATGGCGAATCTCCGTCGGCGCGCCATGTCGCGGTCGCGCCGAACTTGGGCGGCGAGCACGTTCCCGGCTTGGCCGGGCCTGACATGTCGTGGAGTCCGCCGAGCGGCCGGAAGGCGGATGTTCGGAGCAAATGCGGCGCGTGGCAAGGCGGCCTTTGGGCCGCAACGGTCGCGAGGGGAGGAGGCGCCTTAGTCTAACGGGCGGATCCGGCCGGGTCTCGCTCACGGCGTGGCTGCGGACGCCACGGCGCGTGCCGAGGGGTGGAGGACGACCCTGAGGCCGCCCTCCGATCCCGATCAGTAGAACTTGGCGGCGACGGAGACGGTGACCGTCCGGGGCGCGCCGTAGAAGGCGTCGATCGAGTTGGCGAACAGGGCGCCCGGGAAGCTGTAGCCGCCGATCTTGTAGCGCTCGTCGCCGAGGTTCTTGCCGTGCAGGCCGATCTGGTAGCGGTCGTCGGCCGAGGTCCACACCGCGTCCAGGTCATAGAGCGTGTAGCCCGGCTGATCGATCAGCGGCGTGGCGGTCTCGAACTGCTGGGTGAAGCTGCGGTAGGCCAACGCCGGCGTGATCGCGATCCGGCCGCGGTCACCGAAGTCGTGAGTGTAGGTCCCCGACAGCGATGCGGTCCATTTCGGCGTGTTCTGCAGCTTGCGCTGGTTCGACACGTCCACCAGGCCCGTGCCGGGTATGAAGGCCAGGTATCGGTCGAACTTGGTGTCGATGTAGCTGACCGTCGCGTTCACGGTGAAATCCGGCGCCACGCGCCAGGACCCCTGCGCCTCGGCGCCGCGCAGGGTGCTCGACCCGACGTTGTCCACCACGCTGGCGATGCCGCCGGTCGCGGTCGGATACTGGGTGGTGATCTGCTGGTTGCGGTAGGCGCTGTCGAAGATGTCGGTCGCGAAGCTCAGGGTCCGGTCGAGGAGGGCGCCTTTCAGGCCGATCTCGTAGGTGGTCACCGTCTCCGGCGCGTAGCCGTTCACCGTGGCCGGATAGGCCTTGGCGTCGCCGCGCATGTCGAAGCCGCCGGACTTGAAGCCCTGGCCGTAGGAGGCGTAGGCGGTCAGGTCGGGCGAGAGCTTGTAGCTGACGCTGACCCGCGGGGTGAATCTCTGGAAGGTCCGCTGGTTGGTGTAGTCGGTGTTCGGCGCGCCCAGCTTGATCGCCGAGGTGTTGCCGAAGGCCGGGCTGCGGACGCCCAGGTACTGCTGGCGCAGCACCTGACCGGTCTTCTCGTCAGTGGTGTAACGGCCGCCCAGCGACACCTGAAGCTGGTCGGTGACGTCGTAGCTGGCGTCCGCGTAGACCGAGGTGCTCTTGGTGCGGACATAGCCGCCGTCGTAGATCGTGAAGCCGGTGGCGGGCGAGGCGTTGTTCAGCACCGTATCGAAGGCGCCCGACGCCGTGGCGTCGAGATAGAACACGCCGGCCACGCCGCGCAGCTTGTCGTAGCTGAACAGCGTCTGCAGTTCCTGGGTGAACTGGTGGTCCCGGTACTTGGCGGGGATGTCCAGGAACGGCTGCGGCGTCTCGTCGAAGTCGATGTTGCCGTTGGTGTAGCCGGACCGGAACGCCGTGATCGACTTGAAGGTCAGGTTCGAGTTCATCGCCCACTGGCCGAGCAGCGAACCGCCCTCGGCCACCACGCGGTTCTTGTCACCGGCGCCGGCCATGGTGTCGTAGACGCCGGGCAGCACGCCGTAGGTCACGCCCGCCGCCGAGGTGTAGGGCGCTTCGCGGTGGCCGTGCTTGGCGTTGGACTTGTCCTGCACGCGGTCGAGCGACAGGCGCACAAACACCGCGTCGGTGGGCGTCCATTCCGCGCTGCCGCGCATCGCCAGGACGTCCTTGTTGTACTGGTCTTCGTGGGTGTTGAGGTTCGTTCCGTAGCCGTCGTGGTCGTACTTGGCGACGGCGCCCGAGATGCCGAAGGTCGAGCCCACCGGCAGCTTGAACGAGACGATCTCGTCGTGCTCGCCGTAGGAGCCGAACTGGCCCTTCACGTCCAGCTCCGGCCGCGAGCCGATCCGGGCGGTGACGTACTTGATCGCGCCGCCGATGGTGTTGCGGCCGTAGAGGGTGCCCTGAGGACCCCGCAGGATCTCGATGCGATCCACGTCGAACACGTCGAGCACGGCGGCCTGCGGGCGGGCCACGTAGACGTCGTCCAGATAGAGGCCGACGCCGGGATCGAAGCCCCACAGCGGGTCCTGCTGGCCGACACCGCGGATGAAGGCGATCAGCGTCGAGTTGGAGCCGCGCGCCGGCTGCAGGGTGAGCGACGGGGTGGTCTTCTGCAGGTCGGTGATATCGCGCACCCCGGTGCGCTCCAGGGTCGCCGCCGTATAGGCGCTGACCGCGATCGGCACGTCCTTCAGGTTTTCCTCGCGCCGGCGGGCCGTGACCACCAGTTCCTCGACATTGGCGCTTTGCGAGACGGCGGGCGCGGCGGCCAGCGCACTGGCGGCCGGGGCCAGCGAAATCGCGCAGGCGCTCACGAGGAGCGTCGTCTTCAAATTGAAAGGCATGATCTTCTCCCGAATGCGCGGAGGGCGCGCGGCCCGTCCACGTCCGCTCATCGGCGGATTGGCGCCTAGATGGCGCAAGTGGAGCTGTCCGGGGAAGCAGGTTTTTCATCATCGGCTGAAATTCATTCAGCGATCGATGAATATTGTTCCCAGGCTTGCATCGGCGCCACAGAGATCAGCGATTACAGGTCTTTACGTTAGGGAAGTCGGCGGCGCAGGGTCCTGGCCTCCGACCAGGGCGAGGAAGCCGGCCGCGCAATAGCTGGTGAGGCGGTTGCGGATCGCCTCCAGGTCGCTGGAATGGCAGGCGCCGTTCGACAACAGGTCGATACGCCCGGTCTCCGACAGGCACAG
>JAQGIX010000028.1 GCA_028290925.1 Phenylobacterium sp.
GCCGCCCTGAACAGCATGCTGGACCGCATCGAGGAGCTGCTGACCGGCATGCGCACCGTCACCGACAGCCTGGCGCATGACCTGCGCACGCCGCTTACCCGTATGCGCGGCGCCGTCGAAGGGGCGCTTGATCCGGCCACCAGCCACGGGGATTGCCGCACCGCCCTGGAGCTTGTCAGCCTGGAGCTGGAGCGGGTGCTCTCGGTGTTCGCCGCCCTGATCGACATCGCCCGGGCGGAGTCCGGGCTGTCTCGCGAGATGATGCAGCCCTTGCGGCTGGACGAGATGGTGCTCGACGTGGCGAGCCTGTTCGCCCCCGTTCTGGAGGACGCCGGCCAACAGCTGGAAGTCCGCGCGATGCCCCCGCTGACCATCGACGGCCACGAGCAGTTGCTGCGCCAAGCGGTGGGCAACCTGCTGTTCAACGCCGCGCGGCACGCCGGCTCCGGCGCGAACGTCACCCTCCAGGTGCTCAGCGGACCGGGCGGGGCGGAGATCGTCGTCGCCGACAATGGCCCCGGCATCCCGGAGGCGGACCGCGGGCGGGTGAAGGATCGGTTCGTCCGGCTGGACGAGGCCCGCGGCGGCTCAGGCTCCGGCCTCGGCCTCTCCATCGTCGCGGCGGCCGCCAAGCTGCACGGCGGCGAGCTGCGGCTGGAGGACAACCGCCCCGGGCTGCGCGCGGTCCTGACCCTGGTCAGCGGCGGCTAGCGCCGCTCAGCCCTCGTCCAGCAGGCAGTAGCCGACGCCGGGCACGAGGTGGATGAGGTGGACCGCGAACCCGCGGTCCACCTGGGCCCGTATGCGCTCGATGCTGGCCTCGACGAGGCGCGTTCCGGGGTCGCAGCGTCGGCCCCAGAGCGCCTGCAGCAGGGACTCCCGGGTGACGGCCCGGCCGTGATTGCGCATCAGATAGGCGAGCAGGTCGAAGTCGTGGGCCGACAGCCGGATCGAGCGCCCGGCGCGGGCGACCGTGCGGGTCTCCAGGTCCAGCTCGAGATCGGCCGTCCAGAGCACCGTCGGCGCCTCGCGTTCCGGCGGCGGCCGCGCCAGGGCGGCGACGTGGGCCAGCAGGGCGGTCTCGGAGAACGGTCTGGCGAGCAGGTCGTCGGCCCCGGCGGCCAGCGCCGCCTGGCTCGTGGCGGCGCTGCCGCTGTCGGACAGCATCAGCACCGGGACGGCAAGGCCCGCGGCCCGCAGGATGCGGATCAGGGCGGCGCCGTCGATTTCGGGGAGCGCGCCGTCGAGCAGGATCAGGTGGTAGTCGTCGGTCACCGCGCACGACAGACCCTCGCGCCAGGAAGCGGCGCGATCCACCCGATACCCTGCGGCGGCCAGCCGTCGGGCCAGCGCCGCCGCCGCCGCGCGGTCGCTGTCGACGAGCAGCAGGTGGGAGGCCGCCGCCGCTACGCCTGCCATGGGGCGCCGGCCGCCTGGCCCACGGGGGATGGGTCGGGCAGGCTCAAGGTCACGGCCACGCCGCGGGAATCGGAGAGGACCCGCAGCTCGCCGCCCAGGGCGTGGGCCAGCCCGCGAACCAAGGCCATCCCGTCGCCCTTGCCCCCGGCCCGCAGGCCGGAGCCGTCGTCGGCCACCACGCAGATCCACCCCCGCGTGGCGCGCCGCAGGCCGACGCGGATCAGCCCTTCCTCGCGCCCGACAAAGGCGTGCTTGGCCGCATTGGTGATCAGCTCGACGATGATCAGGCCGAGCTTCTGGCAGACGTCGCGCGGCAGGGTTCCGGGATCGGCCGCGAAATCGCAATGCAGGCCGCGGGGCGCCAGATGCGCGGCGCACAGCTCGGCGCACAGTCGCGCCAGGTGGGTCGGCACGTCCACCAGGTCCTCGTCGGACTCGTCGCTGAGGGTTCGGTGCACGCTGGCGAACGCCTGGATGCGACTGGAGAAGACGGTGACCGCCTGGCGGACCGCCGGATCGGCGAACGCGCCGAAATCGGTCCGCAGCAGTCCGTGGAGCGCGGTGAGGGTGTTCAGGAACCGATGGTTCGCCTCTCGGGACGCGAGGCGCCCATCCGGTTGGGCGATGGCGCTGTTCATGGCGGGGCTCCGATGACGTGGCCGAGGCCGATGCTTCGCCGGGGTCCCTCACAACGGGCCGCGCTTTCACCTTACAGGATTTCAAGGCGAGCCGCGGCGGGCCCACACGCTTGTAAGGAAAGCGGCCAAGCTGGGGTCAGGCGGGCCGCCGATGGTAGGCGGGCCGGGGTGAGCCCGGTCCGGCCACCCGGCCCAAACCACGAGGTGAAGAGATGACCCAGGCCGTCCGCGCCGCGCTCGCCGCCGCCGTCGCCCTGAGCGGCGCAACCGCCGCCAGGGCGGCCGATCCCCACCCCTATCCGCAGGAGTACTCCGGCGGGACCCCCACCCGGATCGCCTTCGCCGACTTCCATGCGATCTACGACTGGCACGTCGACGACCAGGGCGCGCTGCTCATCAAGACCGCGTCGGATCACTATTTCCGGGCGACCTTCGCCGGGCCCTGTCCCGAGCTGCCGACCGCCATCAACATCGGCTTCGTCACCGAGGTCGCCGGCCCGCTGGACCGGTGGACCTCGATCTACGTCGACGGCGACCGCTGCTGGTTCAAGAGCTTCGAGCCGGTGACGCAGTCCGTCTTCGAGGCCGCGGGCGCATGAGGCGCGCTCCCCGGGGCGGCCGGCTTGCCAAGATGACGCCGCGGAGTCCTAGCTGGAGCCGGATCTCGGAGGACTGTTCGACAATCGGACGCCAGGGAGCTTAGCCATGTCCAGGCGCGTGCTGGTCGTCGAGGACGACTCCTCGACGGCGGACTACATCGCCAAGGGCCTCAGGGAAGAGGGCTTCACCGTCGAGCTGGCCGGCGACGGCCGCGATGCGCTCTACGTCGCCAGCTCGTCGGAGTTCGACGCCATCGTCATGGACCGCATGATCCCGGGCCTGGACGGGCTTTCGGTGGTCAAGGCGCTGCGCGCCGCCGCCGTGCCGACCCCCATCCTGATCCTGTCGGCCATGGGCCACCTCGACGAGCGGGTCAAAGGCCTGCGGGCCGGCGGCGACGACTACCTGACCAAGCCGTTCGGGTTTTCCGAGCTGCACGCGCGCATCGAGAACCTGATCCGCCGGCGCACCGAGAAGGCCGTGGAGACCGAGCTGCGCTGCGGCGACCTGGTCATGGACCTCCTGACGCGCAAGGTGGTCCGCGGCGGCCGGCCGATCGACCTGCTGCCGCGCGAGTTCAAGCTGCTGGAATTCCTGCTGCGCAACCAGAACCGCGTGGTCACCCGGGTGATGCTGCTCGAGCGGGTCTGGGACTACCGCTTCGATCCGCACACCAGCATCATCGACACCCACATCAGCCGGCTGCGGAAGTCCCTCGAGACCGGCTTCGACAAGCCGTTGCTGCACACGGTTCGCGGCGCCGGCTACCGCCTGGCCGAAGAGCCCTAGCCACCGCCCGCCTCTCAAAGCTGTAAGGCGGGCTCAATCTCGCCGTCGGCTGGCGGATGTCTGCTGCGGGTCCGACAAGCCCGGAACGCCAGCAGGAGCTTCGAGATGAGGATCGTCACCTTCGCCATCATCCTCGGGACGCTGGCCGCGACCGCCGCCGGCGCGGCGATCGCGCCCCGCCACGGCGCATTGAAGGGCCACGCGCTTTCCGGCCAGGCCAAGGTGAGCCTGGCGCAGGCCCGCGCCATCGTCATGAAGGCCCGGGTCGGCGACATCACCGACCAGGCGTTGGAGAAGGACCCCGGCGGCTCGGGCCTGCGCTACGCCTTCAACCTCGCCAGCCGCGGCGCGACCCAGGAGGTCGGCGTCGACGCCATGACCGGGCGAGTGATCCGGGACGGCCCAAAGAACGCCCCGGAAGCCGCTGCGCAGCAGGCGCAGGACGCCCTCACGGACCCGCCGCCGCCATCGCGCTGAGCAGCCGGGTCCGGGAAGGCCCGGCGGGCGGCCCCCCACGCCCCGCCGGGATCGTCCACGCAGGAGGAGAGACCGCCATGGTTCTAACGGGTTTCAGCTCCGGCGGCGCCGCGCTGGGCACGGCCTTCCTGGCTTCGGTCGTCGAGGTCGTGGAGGCCTTCACCATCATCCTGGCGGTCGGCACGGTGCAGGGCTGGCGCCCGGCCGTCGCCGGCGGCCTGGCGGGGCTGCTCGTCCTGGCGCTGGTGGTCCTGGCCTTCGGCCCCATGCTGCAGCTGGTCCCGATCCACGCGCTGCAGCTGGCCGTGGGCGTGCTGCTCCTGCTGTTCGGCATGCGGTGGCTGCGCAAGGCCATCCTGCGCAGCGCCGGCGTGGTCCCGCGACGCGACGAGCTGGCGGCCTTCGCCGGCCAGGCGGCCGATCTGATCACCGAGGCGTCTCGCAAGAACACCCGGCTCGACTGGCTGGCCGGCGTCGCGACCTTCAAGGCGGTCGTGCTCGAGGGCCTCGAGGTGGTGTTCATCGTCATCGCGGTCGGCGCGGCGCGCGGCCTGCTGTGGCCCGCCAGCCTCGGCGCGCTGGCCGCCTGCGCCCTGGTCCTGGCCATCGGCCTGATCCTGCAGCGGCCGCTGGCGCGCGTGCCGGAGAACAGCCTGAAGTTCGGCGTCGGCGTGATGCTCTCGGCGTTCGGGGTGTTCTGGACCGGCGAGGGGCTGGGCGTCGCCTGGCCCGGCCACGACCTCGCGCTGGTGGCCTTCGCCGCCCTGTTCCTGCTGGTCGGGCTGCTCGCCGTGCCGTCCGTGGCAAGGATCGAAGCGGGGGCTTCGCAATGAGCTGGCTCGATACCCTCCGCCGCCAGGTGATCGGCTTCTTCGTGGACGACGCCTTCCTCGGCCTGGGCACAGTCCTGGCGGTGCTGGCCGCCGCCCTGTGCCGGGCGCTGCTGGGCGGCCGTCCGCTGGTCGCCGGCGCCCTGCTGGCCTGCGGCTGCCTCCTGGCCCTGACGCTCAGCGTCGCCCGGGCCGCCGCCGCCCGCCGCCGCGGCTAGGGCGGCCGGCCTCAGGGCTCGTATTCGAACCCGCTCGGCTTGGCCTTGGCGGTCGCCCCGAAGGTGTAGACCACGCCCACCAACGCCACCCGGCCCAGCTGGTGGCGCAGGAAGTCGTCGCGCAGTTGCGGCGTGCTGATCAGGCGCTGCTGCCGCTGCCCGTCGAACAGGTCGGTCACCGTGACCACCGCGGCGAGATCGGGCCGAATCTGCCGCCGATAGCCGAGGTTCACCAGGTTGATCGCGCTGATCTCGCCCTGCGGCGTCAGCCGCTTGTCGGTGCGGCTGACGGAGATCTGGCCGGTGTCCTTCGATGTCGGCCGGTAGTCGAGGCTCGCCTTGAGGTTCAGCCCGGTGGTGGACTTGGTCCCCGTGGCGCCCAGCGCCGCGGCGTCGATCTCGGCCACGAAGAGGTCGCCGCTCAGGTTGTAGGACAGGCGGCTCCCGAGCTTGCCGCCCGCGGTGAACGCCACCCCGCCCGCCTGGCTCAGCGGCAGGTTCATCTTGGTCGCCAGCACCACGTCGGCGCTGATCGCCCGCAGGACGTCGGTGACGCTGTTCTTGTCGCGGCGGTAGTAGGCCGTGGCGCCGTAGTTCAGCCGGGCGCCGGAATAGAGGTAGCCCAGCTCGTAGGACCAGGTGTCCTGCGGGCGCAGGTCGGGATTGCCGGCCCGCAGGTTGTGGATGTCCTGGTGGTCGGCGAAGGGGTTCAGCGCCTCCGGGTCGGGCCGGGTCACCCGGCGGCTGACGCTGGCGGTGAGCTTGCCGTCGTCGCCGATGCCGCGGTCCAGGTGGAGGCTGGGATAGGCGGCGATGTCGTTGCGGCCGCCCGCCAGATCGCCGGTGATCTGCAGGGTCGCGACGTGGGTGGCCTCGACGCGCAATCCCGCCTGCAGCCGCCACGGCCCGAGCGGCGTCTCGAATTGCCCGTAGGCGGCGTTCACCTGCTGGCGATAGCGGAAGTGGTTGGTCACCGCCGGGTTGATGGTCGCCGGGCCGCTGGCGGACGCCAGGGTGTCGCCGACGTTGTCGAAGGCGTTGCGGTCGTCCTCAAGGTCGTAGCCCAGCCTCACCTCCCGATCGTGCGCCATCGGCAGGTCGTAGTCGGCGCTGAGCTCGGTCTTGATGAGGTCGAGGCTGAGGCGCAGGTCATCGAAGGTGGGCGGGCCGGCCGGCAGGGTTGAGGTGTTCCGGTAGGCGTAGCGCTCACGCTCGCGGGTCATGCTCCGCTGCAGGGCGAGGCTGAGCGTCTCGCCCGGACGCCAGAGTTTCTGGTCGAAGTGCAGGCCCTCCGCGCCGTCCATGCTCCACTCGTGGCCGTCGCTGTGGCGGCTGGACAGCGCCGTCGGCGACTGGCGCGGCGGGCCGCTCGTGTCGCCCTGGTCGAAGTAGCGCGTGCCGGTCAGCTCGCGGTGGCTGAACGACAGCCCCGCGGATTGCCGGTCGTTGAACTCATAGTCGAGGCCGCCCTTCACCGAGGGCGCCAGGCGATGGAAATGCTCGTCGATCCGCTGGTGGCTTTCGACCGCCGCGCCGGTGGCCGGATCGACCTCGACCCGGTCGGAGCTGCTCAGCCGCTCCTTGACGTCATGCCGCAATCCGATGCCGCCGGAAGCCTTCAGCCGGCCGATGTTGTAGCTGCCGTTGAGGCCCAGCACATAGCGGCCGTAGTCGCCGGCGCTCGCCTGGGCGGCGCCGGAGAAGCCGTCGCGACGGGTCTTCTTGGTGATGATGTTGATCACGCCGCCGGAGCCTTCCGCCCGGTATTGCGCCGGCGGATTGGCCATCACCTCGATGCGGTCGATCTCGTTGGCCGGGAACTGCAGCAGGCTCAGGCCCCGCGTGGCGCCCGTGAACTGCGCCGAGGGCTTGCCGTCGACCAGCACCGTGACGTTGGGATCGCCGCGCAGGCTGAGGTTCCCGTCCGCATCCACCGTGACGGAGGGCAGGTTGTTCAGCACCTCGGCGGCCGAGCCGGCGGTGGCCTGCAGATCGGCGTTCACGGTGTAGACCGTGCGGTCCACAAGGCTCTGGGTCTGCGGCCGCTCAGCGGTGACCACGACGCCCTCGATCGCGGACGGGTCCGCCGCCTTGGCTGGCGCGGCCTTGGGCGCCGCCGTCGGAGGCGCGGTCTGGGCCGCCACCGGGCTCGCCGAGGCGAGCGCCACCACCGCCAGGGACGCGACGTGGTGCTTCATCTGGGTACTGACTCCTGAGGCGCGCCTGCGCGCGTCAGGCTTAGGCGCAAGATCGTGACGCCTGATGTCAGGGCCGCGGAAACCCGGCAAGGGGGTTGCGGCCCGATCAGGGCCCGGCCGATCTAGCCGCCGAAGATCCAGCCCGCCGGCAGGGCCGTAAGCTGCACGTTCTGCAGCACCATCTGGTCGCCGTTGCCCATGTCGATGACGGTGTCCGCACCCACCTGGCTCACCGTATAGACGGTGCCCGGATCGAGCTGCACGTGGTCGCCCTTGGCCGCGCTGAAGCCGATCACCTTGTCGATCCCGGCCCCTGAGAAGGTGTGGAAGGTGTCGGGACCCGAACCGCCCTGGATCGTGTCGTTTCCGCGGTCGCCCGAGATCCACTGCACGCCGGAGCCGGCGGTGATGAAGTCGTCCCCCTGGCCGCCGCGGATCACGTCGTGTCCGCTGCCGCCCTGGAGGGTGTCGGCGCCGAGGTTGCCCAAGAGGATGTTGTCGCTGGCGTGGGCGATGATCAGGTCGTTGCCCTGGCCGCCCACCAGCCAGTCGTCGCCGCCCGCCCCGCCGTCGAGGGTGTCGTCGCCCTTGTTGCCGTTGATGTCGTCGAACCCTGACCCGCCCTGGATCGAGTCGTTGCCGTCGCCGCCGCGCAGGTAGTCGCCGCCCGCCCAGCCGGTGATGGTGTCGTTGCCGGCCCCGCCGTCGATGGAGGTGGCGCTGGCGCTGGCCTGCAGGTGGTCGTCGCCGGCCGTGGGCGTGTTGGGCGGGGGCGGCGCGCCCGCCCCGACGCTCACCGTATAGGTGCCGGCGTAGCCGTCGACGAAGGCGCCGGCCTCCACATAGAAGATGCCGCTGGCCGGGGCGATGAAGGTGATGTTCGAATCCGGATTGGACCCGTCG
>JAQGIX010000040.1 GCA_028290925.1 Phenylobacterium sp.
GCGCGGCCAGCAGCCGCGCGCCGGGCGCGGTGATGGTCCGGTCGATGGCGGCCAGCAGCGAGCCGTCGCGGCCGCCCGAGGTGGAGCGCTCGATCTCCAGGCTGGTCCGCGTCGCCGGGTCGATGACCATGACGTCGGCCTCGCCGGCTCGGCGCGGGGCCGAGAGCGCCGGCAGCCTACCGCCCTGGGTGGTCTCGAGGTGCGCGGCGATCAGGCCGAGCGCGGACACCTCGGCCCCGCTCAAGGCGCCGAAGCCGTCGAGGGTGTCGACGCCATACAGCCGCTTCAGCCGGGCTTCCGAGGCCGCGGGCTCGGCCAGCGCCTGCGGCAGCGGCTGGACGAACCCGCCGGCGGCCTTCAGGGCGGCGCTCACCGCCTCGTCGGCGAACAGCCGGTCGGGCACCAGGATCTCCGAGGGGGCCAGCGCCGCCAGCGCCGAGGCGAGCCCCGAAACCTGGCAGGCCTGGCATTCCACCTCGCCGGTGGAGAGCTCCACGGCGGCCACCGCCGCGTTGCCGCCGCGCACCGCGATGGCGGCCAGCCGGTTGGCGCCGCGGGCGTCGAGCAGGCCCTCCTCGGTGAGCGTGCCGGGCGTCACCACGCGGACCAGGTCGCGGCGCACCACCGACTTGGAGCCGCGCTTGCGGGCCTCGGCGGGGTCCTCCATCTGCTCGCAGACGGCGACCTTGAAGCCGGCGCGGATCAGCTTGGCGAGATAGGCCTCGGCGGCATGCACCGGCACGCCGCACATGGGGATCGGCTGGCCGCCGTGCTGGCCGCGGGCGGTGAGCGTGATGCCCAGCGCCGCGGCCGCCTTCTGGGCGTCCTCGAAGAACAGCTCGTAGAAGTCGCCCATGCGGAAGAACACCAGGGCGTCCGGCTGGCGCGCCTTGGCCTCGAAGAACTGCGCCATCACCGGCGAGGCGCCGGCGGCGGGATCGATCGAGCCATCGATCTGGGGGGTGGCGGGCGCCTGGGCGTTCATGGAATCGCTGAAGCTAAAGGCCAGCCTGCGTCACGTCAGCCCCTTGAAGCCTGGGCGAACAGCGCCAAGCTGTGGAGGGATGTCGCAATCTCGTGGAGCATCTGTCTCTGTCCTGATCCTGCCGGCGGGTCCCGCGGACGCCGAGGCGCTGGCCCGCGTCCATGTGCGGTCCTGGCGCGAGACCTACCAGGGCCTGTTGCCCGACGCCTATCTGGCGCGGATGAGCGAGGCCGCCTTCACCCGCCGGTTCCGCCGGGCCCTGACCTTCCCCGGCCCCAATGAAGTGACCCTGGCGGCGGCGGCGCGGGAGGACCTGCTGGGCTACGTGCAGGGCGGCCCGTCGCGGGCCGGCGTCGAGGGTGAGGCGGAGATCGCCACCCTCTATGTGCTGCGCGCCGCGCAAGGCCTGGGCGCCGGCCGGCGGCTGATGGCCGGGACGGCGCGGGCGCTGGCCGCGCAAGGCGCCCAGTCGCTGGCGATCTCGGTCCTGCGGGACAACATCCGCGCCCGCGGCTTCTACGAGCACTTGGGCGGGGCGGCCGATGCGGTGCGGCCCGCGCGCGGCCCCGGCGGGGCGCTGCTGCAGGAGGTCACCTACCGCTGGCCGGAGATCGGGCGGCTGTTCGAGTAGACCTCATCTCCCTCACGCGAAGCGAGGGCGGGGGGCGCGCTAGAGGTGGGACGCGCCCGGCATCGCGATGCGCGGCGCGGTCTTGGACTTCGGCCGGCCCTGCCAGTCGAGGTCCTCCGGCTTGACGATATCGGCCACGTCCTGGGCGGCGGAGGCCGCGGTGATCATCGGGCTGGCCGGCCTGTCGGGGGTTGCGGCCTTCGGCGCAGGCGGCTGGGCGTCCTGGCTCGGCGCGCCGACCGCCGCGACCATGGCGGTGAAGACCGAGGCCAGCTGGGCCTTGCTGCCGGCCTTGCCGAGGCCGTCGAGCGTGGCGACCTTCAGGCCGGTCATCTCGCCCCCGGCGTAGCGGCCGCCGAACGCCGGCGGCGTGCCCCAGCCGCCGGTCCAGCGGTAGAAGATGTGCTGGCCCACGACCGCGATCTTCACCAGGGTCGGGCTCCAGTAGGGCGCCACGTACTCGGCGTGATAGTGCGTCGCCTCGCCGACCCGCTTCATGACGTAGCCGGCGAGCGCCGCCTCGGCGACCTTGCGGGCGCGGGCCCAGACCACCTCGTCCGGCTTGCGGGCCAGCGCGCCGTCGCAGGTGAAGGTGAACTGGCAGCCGCCGCCGGTGCGCTCGGCGCCTTGGAAGACCACGCCGCAGACGCTCTTCGGGAAGGCCGGGTGGCGCATGCGGTTGAGGATCACCTGGGCCACGGCCCGCTGGCCGTCGAGGCTCTCGAAGCCGGCCTCGTAGTAGATGGCCGCGGTCATGCAGTCGGTGGCGCGGGCCTCGTCCAGCACGCCCTCGGCGTTGAGCTTGAACGGCTTGGCGGCCGGGTTCGGGCCCGTGGCGATCGGGTTGGCCGCGTTCCAGCGCCGCGCCTGGTCGGGGTCGAGGTCGCGCAGCCGGATCACCGGGGCGTCGGCCGCCTCGGCCTGGACCGCCTGGACCTGCGCCGTCGCGGCGGCGGCCGGGGCCAGCCGCGCGGCCATCAGCTGCGGGCCTTTACGGGCCGGGACCGCGGCGAGCGCCAGGCCCGCGCTCATCAGCAGCACCAGCGCAAGCTGCGCCCCCGCCAGATGGATGGCGTGATCCCGCACGATGGATGTTCGCAGACGATGAAGCACGCCGCCCCCAGCTAGGCCTTGCTTGGAAGCGCGACCCAATAGGGGTCAGACGCCCGGGAGGCGAGTCATTTCTTTAATCAATGGTTAACCGTCCCGAACTGGAACACTCGAAGATTCAATATCTTAACGCGTGACTTTTGGGCGCGGCCGAAGCCTCAGGCGGTCCACACCGCACCGTCCCTGACCACCACCTGCCAGTCGCTCAGGCGGTCGCCCGCGCAGGGCCCGGCGATGCAGGTCCCGTCCAGGCGGAAGAGGGCGCCGTGGCCGGCGCACAGGATGTGCTCGCCGGTGCGGGTCAGGTAGCGGTCGTCCACCGGCGCCAGCGGCCAGGCGGCGTGCGGGCAGGAATCCACATAGCCCCTGAGCAGCTCGCCCGAGCGGACCACGAAGCCCGCGAACAGCCACCGCTCGGCGCGGAACCGGAAGCCCTTGGCGCCCGGATCGGCGAGCTCGTCCAGGCCGCACAGGCGCTCGCCGGCCGGCGGCCGGGCGGGATTGTCGCTAGCGCCGGTCAATGGTCACCCGGAACGGGCGGATATCGACCGAGGCCCAGAGGCCGGCCTTTGTGTAGGGATCGGCGGCGTTGAACGCCCGGGCGGCCTCGATGTCGGGAACATCGATGATGATCAGCGAGCCGGCCATGTCGCCGGCCTCGTCCAGGAACGGCCCGCCGAAGGTCAGCGGCTGGTCCGCGGCCCAGGCGAGGTGCTCCGCGCGGGCGGCCATGCGGACCGGCAGGGCGCCGGGCTTGTCCAGGCAGGTCAGCACGAATAGCGGCATCAGCTTTCTTCCCTGAGCGGGCGGGCGAGCAGGCCCTGGATGGCGTCGTCGACGCCGATATGGCCGGCCAGGATGGCCGCGGTGGCCTCGCAGATCGGCGCGTCGACGCCCAGCTTGCGGGCCAGGTCGCGGACGGCGGGGGCGGACGCCACGCCCTCGGCCACCGAGAGCTTGCCGGAGAGCGCGGCCTCCAGGCTCTCGCCGCGGCCCAGCGCCAGGCCGACGCTCATGTTGCGCGACTGCGGGCTGGAGCAGGTGAGCACCAGGTCGCCCAGGCCGCAGAGGCCGGCCACCGTCTCGGCCTCGCCGCCCAGCGCCACGGCGATGCGGGTGAGCTCGGAGAAGCCGCGGGTGATCAGCGCGGCATGGGCGCTGCGTCCCAGGCCGCGGCCCTCGACGATGCCGCAGGCGATGGCCAGCACGTTCTTCACAGCGCCGCCGGCCTCGGCGCCGATCATGTCGCCGGCGGTGTAGGGCCGGAAGGCCGGCGTCGCGATGGCCTGCGCCAGCCGCCAGCCGAGTTCCTCGTCCGGGCAGGCGAGCGTGATGGCGGTGGGTAGCCCGCGCGCCACTTCGCCGGCGAAGGAGGGCCCGGAGAGCACCGCCGGCGCCGCCTGCGGAATGGTCTCGGCCAGCACCTCGGTCATCAGCTTCAGCGAGCCCTGCTCGATGCCCTTGGCGCAGAGCACGATGGGCAGGCCCGGCGCGACCAGCGGCCCGAGCGTCGCGAGCGTCGATCGCAGGTGCTGGGCCGGGGCGACCGCCAGGATGAAGTCGGCGCGGCCGAGGTCGACGAAGTCGTGGCTGGCGCGAACCCCGGCGTCGAGGCTGACACCGGGCAGGAACAGGCGGTTCTCGTGATGGTCGTTGATGTCGGCCACCACGTCGGGCTCGCGGGCCCACAGAACGGTCTCGAGGCCGGCGCGGGCGCAGACCTGGGCGAGCGCCGTCCCCCAGGCCCCGCCGCCGATGACGCCAGCTCGTCTCATGCTTTCGCGCCCTTGCGGCCGGGAACGTGGGTGGGGTTGGCCAGCGCCGCCGCTTCGTCCAGCGGCCACCGCGGGCGGGCCGGGGCGTCCAGGCCGTCGGTGAGGCCCAGCGCCAGCCGTTCCGCGCCGGCCAGGGCGATCATGGCGGCGTTGTCGGTGCAGTAGCGCAAGGGCGGGGCGGTGAACGAGAAGCCGCGCTCGGCGGCGATCTCCATGAGCCGCTGGCGGACGATCGCGTTGGCCGCGACCCCGCCGGCCACCACGAAGCGCAGGTTCCGGCCCTCCTGCTCACGGGCATAGAGGGCCATGGCCCGGTCGCTGCGTTCGGCCAGCTGGCGGGCGATGGCGGCCTGGGCGCTTGCGGCGAGGTCGCGGCGCTCGGCCTGCGTGCTCAGCCCCTCGGCCATGCGGGCCGCGGCGGTCTTCAGGCCGGAGAACGAGAAGGCGCAGTCCTTGCGGCCCAGGAGCGCCCGCGGCAGCGGGAATCGCGCCGGATCGCCGCCCTCCGCCAGCTGTTCCAGCGCCGGACCGCCGGGATAGGGCAGGCCGAGCGTCTTGGCGATCTTGTCGAAGGCCTCGCCGGCCGCGTCGTCGATGGTCGAGCCGAGCCGGCGGCAGGCGCCGACGCCGTTGACCACCAGCAGCTGGCAATGCCCGCCGGAGACCAGCAGCAGCAGGAACGGATAGGGCAGGTCGGCCGCCAGCCGGGCGGAGACCGCGTGACCCTCCAGGTGGTTGACCGCCACCAGCGGCAGGCCGCGCGCCAGGGCCACCGCCTTGCCGAACGACAGCCCGACCATCACCCCGCCCACCAGGCCCGGCCCGGCGGTGGCCGCCACGCCGCTGAGGTCGCCGTAGCCGAGGCCCGCTTCCGCGAGGGCGCGATGGGCGACGAGGTCGATGGATTCCACATGCGCCCGGGCGGCGATCTCCGGCACCACCCCGCCGAACGGGGCGTGCTGGGCGATCTGGCTGGCCACCACCGAGGACAGCACCTCGACCTGGCCGTCCACCGTGCGCCGGACCACGGCCGCGGCGGTCTCGTCGCAGCTGGTCTCGAGACCCAGCACAGTTTGCGGGACGGGTTGGGGAAGGCTCATCGGTTGCCGCTGGCGGCCGGCTCCTGTAGCGAGGCGATCCTCTTTGGAACGCTTGCAGGTATATCCCCGCCCGTGCCCACGCAACCGCTCGCCCCCCAAGCGCAAGTGCGGATCGGCGCCCGCGGCTCGAAGCTGTCGCTCGCCCAGGCGGGGATGATGCAGCGGCGGATCGCCCAGGCGCTGGGCGCGGATCCGGCGGACGCCGAGCGGGTCGCCCCGCTGCTGATCATCACCACAACCGGCGACCGGGTGCAGGACCGCCGGCTGCTGGAGATCGGCGGCAAGGGGATGTTCACCAAGGAGATCGAGGAGGCGCTCCTCGAGGGCCGCATCGACTGCGCCATCCATTCCCTGAAGGACATGCCGGCCGCGCTGCCGGACGGCCTGTGCATCGCCGCCATCCCGGCGCGGGAGGATCCGCGCGACGCCTTCCTGAGCCACATCGCCGAGAGCCTTGAGGCCTTGCCTGAGGGCGCGCGGCTCGGCACCGCCAGCCTCAGGCGCCAGGCGCAATCGCTGCACCGCCGGCCTGATCTCGAAGTAAGAATGCTGCGCGGCAATGTCGACACCCGGCTCGCCAAGCTGGCGGCGGGCGAGGCCGACGCCATCCTGCTGGCCTATGCCGGCCTGAAGCGGCTGGGTCTCGCCGACCGCGCCCGCAGCCTGATCGATCCCTCCGAATGCCCGCCGGCCCCCGGCCAGGGCGCGCTCGCCGTCGAGACCCGCGTCGGCGATCGCGACGCCCCCTGGGTCGTGGCGCTCCGGGACCATCCGACCACCGTCGCCGTGGCCGCCGAGCGTGGCGCGCTGGCGGCCCTGGAAGGGTCCTGCAAGACCGCCATCGGGGCCCACGCCTGGTTCGAGGGCGCCCGCCTGAGGCTGATCGTCGAGGCCCTGTCGCCGGACGGGACCCGGCGTTTCCGCCATGCCGGCGAGGCTGATCTGGTCGAGCTCGCCGACGCCGAGGCCTCGGCCCGCGCGCTCGGCGTGTCGCTGGGCGAGGCCGTGCGCGAAGAAGCGGGCGACGTCATCTTCATCTGAGACCCACCGCCGCGCCGCGAGATTGCGGCACGGGCTCTTGCGTCGCCAGGGTTGCCGGCGCCAAAGCTTAATCTGGTTAGGGCAGGATCGCCGGATGGCTGGGCGCCGACAGAGAATTTGGATCACCCGCACCCAGCCGGGGGCGGATTCCACCGCCGAGCGCGTGCGGGCGATGGGTCATGAGGCGATCATCGCCCCGCTGCTGGCCGTGCACCGCGTCGACAATGTCGAGATCAACCTGCGGGGCGTCGCGGCGCTGGCCTTCACCAGCGCCAACGGCGTGCGGGCCTTCGCCGAGCAGTGCGGCGAGCGTGAGCTTCGGGTCTTCGCCGTGGGCGCCGCCACCGCCCAGGCGGCCCGGGCGGTGGGCTTCAAGACGGTGCTCTCCGCCGACGGCGACGTGGAGGCGTTGGCCGAAGGCATCGCCGCGCGACGCAGCCAGATGCATGGGGCGGTGCTGCATCCGGGCGCCGTGGAGCCGGCCGGCGACTTGGCCGGCGCGCTGGAGAAGCATGGGGTCGAGGCTCGCCGCGCCATCCTCTACGAGACCGGGCCGGTGAAGCTCTCCGACGCCGAGGCCGAGATCCTGGTGCGCGCCGACGCCGCCCTGCTGCATTCGCCCCGCGCCGCCAAGGTGCTGGCCGGCGTGCTGAAGGCCCACCCCGCGCCGCAGCTGCGGGCGCTGGGCCTATCCAAGGCGGTGATGCGGCCACTGGCCCGGACGCGGCTGGCGGCCAAGGCCTTCCCGCCCTTTCCGCTCGAAGCGGCGCTGCTGAATCTGATAGACCGGGGTGCATGAGTCCCTCTTCCGAGGCTGATATCGCAGCGCCCAGGGATCCGGCCGAATACCGGCCGCGGCCGCTGATGGGCGTGGCCTTCTGGGCGATCATCGCCTTCGGCGTCCTCTGCGTGCTGGCCGGCGTCGGCGTCGCCGTGCTGGCGCCGCGGCTGTGGGCCCACCGCCCGGCCGCCCGCGTCGCCGAGGCGCCG
>JAQGIX010000057.1 GCA_028290925.1 Phenylobacterium sp.
GGCACCGAGACATCGTGCTTCCAGGTGGCGCCCTCCGGCGTCTGGGCGGGCGACTGGTTCTCGCGGATCGCCCAGAGCGCCCGACCTTGCGCCTCGGTCTGGGCCACCACCGCGTCGCCGATCAGGCCGTCCTCGAGGCCCGACGCCAGGAACCGCTCCATGGCCGCGTCGGCCGAGCCGGGCTGGCCGGAGGCGAACTCGGCCAGCAGATACCAGGGATGAACCTCGCCCAGCGGATCGCGCGTGCCGGTGATGTTGCGCAGGGCGAACTCGATGCCGAGCCGGCCCATCAGCTCGAAGGCTTCCACGTCGCCGCCGGTCTCCTCCTTGGCGCGCGCCAGGAGGCGGATGGCGACCTCAGGCGATTCCACGCCGATGAAGGCGACGGCCCGCGACGCCATAACCGGATAGAGCTTCAGGGCCGCGGCGGTGACCACGCCCAGCGTCCCCTCGGCGCCGATCAGCAGCTGCTTCAGATCATAGCCGGTGTTGTCCTTCCTCAGGCGCTTCAGCCCGTTCCAGACCTCGCCGGTCGGCAGCACCGCCTCCAGCCCCAGCACCAGATTGCGCGCCATGCCGTAGCGCAGCACCTGGGTCCCGCCGGCGTTGGTGGAGACCACCCCACCCACTGTTGCGGACCCTTCCGAGGCGAGCCCCAGCGGGAAGCGCCGCCGCTGCGCCGCCGCCGCTTCGTGGACCGCCGCGAGCGTCACACCCGCCTCGGCCACGATCACGTCGTCGAAGGCGTCGAGGTCGCGGATGGCGCGCAGCCGCTCCGTGGACAGCAGCACCTCGCCCTGCGGGATCTGGCCGCCCACCAGGCCGGTGTTGCCGCCTTGGGGGGTGATCGCCACGCCGGCCTCGAAGCAGACGCCGACCACCGCGGCCACGTGGCCGGTGGAGTTCGGCAGCGCCAGGAACGGCGTCGTCCCGGTCCAGCGGTCACGCCATTCCAGCAGCTTGGGCGCGAGGCGCTCCGGGTCCTGGCTCCAACCGCCCTCGCCCAGCACCGCCTTCAGGCGCGAGAGGACATCAGCGGGGACGGGCGCGGTCATGGGTGGAATATCAACCCTTCGGCCGCGATCAGAAAGCCATCGCCGACGACCCGCCTTTTCTTCGACATTGGACTCTGGCTCAAGAGGCCCGATGGGTCGAGCACATATAGGGAACACTCGGCCTCAGCCGACAAAGCCCGCCGCGCGGCGCAGGCGGTCGTTGATCGCCTCGCCCAGGCCTTCGTCCGGGATCGGGGCGACGGCGATGCCCGCGGCGCCGGAGCGGTCGGCGGCGCGCAGGTAGGCGAACAGGTTGGCGGCGGCTTCGGCGAGGTCCCGGCGCGGGCTGAGGTTCCAGACCTGGTCCCGCGACGGCGTGTCTCCGAAGGCGAGGAAGGCCTCCCGGCGCAACGGCGTCAGGGCGCCCAGCCGCAGCGGTAGGTTCGGCGCATAGTGCCGGGTGAGCCGCCCGGGCGAGCGCTGCGCGTCGGCCTCGGCGTCGGAAAGCGGGCCGATCAAAAGCTCGATCTCGCCGCGGATCACGGCGCCGGGCCGCAGCAGGCGGGGCTCGTCCAGCAGGGCGACCACGGTGGACTCCAGGCCGATCCGGCAGGCGCCGCCGTCGAGGGCCTGTTCGGCCGCCTCGCCGGTCTCCTCGATGGCGTCGAGGAAGGTGGTGGGGCTGGGCCGCCCGGACCGGTTGGCCGAGGGCGCCACCAGCGGCCCGCCGAAGGCCTCCAGCAGCGCGTGCGCCAGGGGATGGCCGGGCGCGCGGACGGCCACCGTGTCGAGCCCCGCCCGGGCCAGGTCGCAGACCGCATTCGAATCCGCCACCGGCAGCACGAGCGTCAGCGGCCCGGGCCAGAATCGCTTCGCCAGCCGCAGCGCGCGCTCGTCGAACCGCGCGATCCGCTGCGCCGTCGCCAGGTCGGCCACGTGGGCGATCAGCGGATTGAAGGCCGGCCGCCCCTTGGCCTCGTAGACCGCCGCCACCGCCCGGGGGTTCGAGGCGTCCGCCGCCAGCCCATAGACGGTCTCGGTCGGCAGGATCACCAGCCCGCCGGCCCTCAAGGCCGCGGCGGCGCGCGCGATGGCTTGATCGTCATCCACCGCGACTGGTTACACCGCCGGCGCCGGCCTTGTCGCTAGCCGCGCTTGCCGCCCGGCTTGCGGAACTTGTAGACGAACTGGTCGGTGTGGCCGCGGATCGCCTTGTCGAACACCAGCTTCCTGTGGTCGTCGGCCGGGTTGCGCAGCACATCGCTCTCGCCCTCGAAGACGAAGCCGACGGAGGTCACCTGGCGCTTCACGGTCGCCGGGTCGATCCGGTGCAGGGTGTCGGTGTCGCGCATGCCGGAGCCGGCCTGCGCCACGTGGTCGACGACCAGGAACACGCCGCCGGGCTTGAGCGCCTTGAACACCTGGCGATCGAAGGCCACCGGGTCGAGCTTGCCCATGAACTTGTCCGGGTAGTCGTGGTAGTTCTGGACCGTGAACACCAGGTCCACCGGCGCGGGCGTGGCGAACGCCACCGCTGGCTGCTGCACCACCGTCACATTGCCGTAGTGGGCGTCCTTCTCCAGCGCATGGCTGGCCACCACGTCGCTCGCCGCCTCACGAGCGTACTCGTCCGGCCAGAGCATGAAGACCCGGCCGTTCGGCCCAACCGCCTTCGAGAACACCCGGGTGAAATAGCCGCCGCCTGGGATCAGATCGACGACCTTGTCGCCGGGCTTCACGCCGGCGAAGGCCAGGAGCTCCGCCGGGCGCCGGCGCGCGTCCACCGCCGCCTGATCGCCGCGAGCCGGATCGGCGATCGCCGCCGCCAGATAGGGTTTGACCACCGGCCCCGCGGCCAGCGCCGCTCCGGCCAGGGCCACGCCTGCGCACAGGCTCGCGGCGAACATCTTCATGGAAGCTCCCTTCGTCCGAACGGTGGAGCTTCATAGCGCCGATCGACGAACGGCGTCAGTCCCGCTTGGCCTTCAGGGCCACGCTGACGCTCACCACGCCGGGCACCTGGTCGGTGGCCGCGAACTCGCCCTGGCCGACACCGAAGGCCGTACGGTCGAGGCTCGCGGTTCCGGAGACCTCGGCCCGCTCGCCGGTGATCTTCAGCCGGAACGCCAGGTCCTGCGGCTTGCTGACTCCGCGTAGTTGCAGGGTCCCGTGCGCCACATAGCGGTCCGGGCCGGTGTTCTCGAACCGGTTGGCGGTGAACACCGCCTTGGGATGGGCGGCCGCGTCGAACCAGTCGGAGGACGGCAGGGTGGCGTCGCGTTGCGGGTCGCCGGTGTTCACCGAGGCCAGATCGATGGTCACCGTCACCTTCGAGCGGTCGAGGGCGTCCGGCGAGAAGGTGATGTCGGCCTTCCAGCGATCGAACCGACCGGTGATCGCCTGCCCGCTCCAGGAGGTGGCGAAGCCGAGGGTCGAACCCGGCTGGACCGTCCAATGCGCGGGGCCGGAGGGCGCGGCGGCAAGCGCCGAGGCCGTTGGCGGCGTGGCAGGCGACGTGGCCGGAGCCGGCGCCTGGACGGACGCCTTCACGGCGACGGTCGGCGCGGGCGCCTCGGCCGGCGCTTGCGCCGCTGCAGCGACCGGCCGCGGCGCCATGCCGGCGACGGGCGGGGTCACCAGCCTGCCGAAGATGCTGATCGCCACATAGGCCACGACGATGGCCAGCAGGCGCGGCTCCAGCCAGCGGCCGGCCACGGCGCCCGGCGCCATGCGCGCCAGCACCGGCTCATCGCGGCTGAACAACTGGTGCTTCAGCGCGCCGCCCACGTGCAGCACGAACAGGGCGTAGAGGAACAGCGCCAGCGTGCCGTGGGCCTGCTCGCCGAGGGTCTGCCAGACCTTCTTGGCGTCCGGCGCGAGGCCTCCGATCCCCGGGATGTTCGGCCACGGCACGACGCCGAACAGCAAGGTCGGGATCTGGGTGCGGCTGGCCGAGACGATCAGCCAGCCGGTCAGCGGCATGGAGATCATGATCACGTAGAAGCCGACGTGGACGATGCGCGAGAGCCCCCGCTCCCACCGCGCCATGGTCATGGGCAGCGGCGATGGCGGATTGATCAGGCGCCAGCCCAGCCGCGCGAAACTCAACAGCAGGATGGTGATCCCCACCGACTTGTGGAGCTGGATGAGGGCGAAGCTTTGCGGCGTATGCGGTCCGACCATCCGCCAGGCCAGCGAGACCTGCAGCAGGATGGCCGCCGCGATCAGCCAGTGCAGCAGGATCGCGACGGTCGAGTAGCGGCCGGCGCCGGCGGCGGCCGGCTCGGTGGCGACGGCGGCGGTCATGGACGGCTATTTCCTCGTGAATTCGAGTTCGAACAGCAGATCAATATCGTCCCCCGCCCATTGGCTGAAGTGCGCCTCGTGGAATTCGGACCGCTTGATCCGGGTGGATCCGGAAAAGCCCATGCGAACGCCGGCGCCCAGCAACCCCGGACCGACGCCGTTGAACACCACGTTGAGGACCACCGGTCGGGTGACGCCATGGAACGTCAGGTCGCCGGTCAGCTGGCCTTCGCCGGTCTCACCGCCGGCCAGGCTGGTGGAGACGAAGGTGATGGTGGGGTACTCGTCCGCGCCAAGGAAGCCCGCGATCTGCTTGTTGAAGGACGGATCGCCGGTGTCCACCGACCGCGGATCGACGCTGAACCTCGCCTGGGCGGTGCGCCAGTTGGCCCCATCCAGGGTGAAGCCGCCGTCCAGGCCGGTGAACCGCAGGGTGTAGCGGGAGAAGCCGCCGAGGTGCGCGACCTTCGCCGTCAGGCTCGCGTGCCGCTTGTCGAGCACGTAGGTCCCCGGCGGAATCTTCGCCGGGTCGCGCGTCGTGGGGTTGGCCAGGACCGGGCCGCCAGGGCCGAGGACGAGGCTGAGCGCGAGGGCCGCGACGGCGATGCGCATATCGAAGGGTCCCCGCACGGCCTCCCGGATCAGCCGGCTTCCGGATCAGATGGTGTCGCGCAAGCTTGGCTGAAAGACGTCGCCGGCGTCTCGCTTATTCCTGATCCCCCGGCGAACGACTAGAAGGGCGCTGTTCGTTCAGGAGCCTCGAGCCATGACCTTCCGCGCGCCGGTCCGCGACATCGCGTTTGCCCTGCAGACGGTGGGCCATCCGGCGCTGCTGGCCCGCGCCTTTCCCGACCTCGATGACGCCACGGTGGCGGCCGTGCTGGAGGCCGCCGGCGCCTTCGTCGAGGCCGAGCTCGCGCCGCTGAACCGCCGGGGCGACCTGGAGGGCGCGCGCTACGAGAACGGCCGGGTGACCGCCGCGCCGGGCTTCGCCGAGGCCTACAAGGCGTTCGCGGCGGGCGGCTGGAACTCGCTCTCCGCCGATCCCGAGTTCGGCGGCCAGGGTCTCTCCAAGGCGCTCGAACTTTCGGTGTTCGAGATGGTGCACGCCGCCAACATGGCCTTCGGCCTCTGCCCGATGCTGACCCTGGCGGCCATCGAGGCGCTGGCCCAGCACGGCACGGAGCGGCAAAAGCGCCTCGTGCTGCCCAAACTGGTCTCCGGCGAATGGACGGGCGCCATGTGCCTGACGGAGCCGCAGGCCGGTTCGGACCTCGCCGCCCTGACCACCGTGGCCCGGCCGGACGGCAAGGGCGGCTACCATCTGCACGGCCAGAAGATCTTCATCACCTGGGGCGACCACGACGCGGCGGACAACATCTGCCACCTGGTCATCGCGCGCACGCCGGATGCGCCGCCGGGGGTGAAGGGCATCAGCCTGTTCCTCACCTCGAAGTTCCTGCTGGACGACGACGGCGTCCCCGGCGCCCGCAACGACTTCCGGCCCGGCTCCATCGAGCACAAGCTGGGCATCCACGCCTCGCCCACCTGCGTGATGCTCTATGAGGGCGCCCAGGCCGAGCTGGTGGGCGAGCTGGGCCAGGGCCTGCCGCACATGTTCGTCATGATGAACGCGGCGCGCCTGCAGGTGGGCGTCCAGGGCGTGGCCATCGCCGAGCGGGCGTTCCAGCAGGCGCTGGAGTTCAGCCAGGAGCGCCGCCAGGGGCGCGCGGTGTGGTCGACGGAGCAGCCGGCGGCCATCTACGACCATCCGGATGTGCGCCGCACCCTGATGCTGATGAAGGCCAAGATCGAGGCCGCCCGCGCCATCTGCCTGACCACCGGCGTGCTCGCCGACCTCGGCCGGCTGGCGGAGACCGAAGAGGAGCGCGCCGCGGCCCGCGCCCGCCAGGAACTGCTCACGCCGATCGCCAAGGCCTGGTCCACAGACGTGGGCGTGGAGGTCGCCTCCCTGGGCGTCCAGGTGCACGGCGGCATGGGCTTCATCGAGGAGACCGGCGCGGCCCAGCACTACCGCGACGCCCGCATCGCCCCGATCTACGAGGGCACCAACGCCATCCAGGCCAACGACCTGGTGGGCCGCAAGATCGGCATGGCCGAGGGCGCGGTGATGCGCGAACTCTGCGCCGAGATGCTGCTGACCGCCCAGACCCTGACGGACAGCCCCGAGCTCGCCCTGGTCGGCCGGCGGCTGGCCCTGGGGGTGGCCGCGCTGGAGCACGCCACCGCCTGGGTGATCGCCCGCGGCGGCGCCGACGCGCTGACCGCCGCTACGCCCTACCTGAAGCTGG
Organism: Phenylobacterium sp.; assembly: GCA_028290925.1. Taxonomy (GTDB): domain Bacteria; phylum Pseudomonadota; class Alphaproteobacteria; order Caulobacterales; family Caulobacteraceae; genus Phenylobacterium. The sequence continues at coordinate 6,614 of JAQGIX010000057.1, forward strand.
CCGGCGACGTGATCGGCGGCTGGATGCTGGGCCGCCAGGCGCTGGCCGCCGCGGGGTCGGACGACCCTTGGATGAAGGGCAAGGCGGCGCTCGCGCGGCTCTATTCCGGCCAGGTGCTCAGCCTCGCGCCGGGGATCGCCGAGGGCCTGACCGACGGAGCCGCGGACCTCGAGGCCACACCGGCGGCGGCGCTGGTGGGGTAGCCTCGGCGATTTCAACTTTGGATTGAAATAACTGCGTTTTTCGAAGCTTTACCTTTGTTGGCTAGCCTTTCCATCTTCTAGGGGGACGGGATGGCCAAGGCAGAGCCGCAGACGCCGGACGGCGCGGGCGCGGCGACTATCGGGTGGAACACCTACCAGCTGACGCTGGGCGGGCTGGTGACGCCGATCGGCGTCCACCTGACATTCGACGCCATCGCCGGCGTCTGCGTGGCGCTGCTGGGCCATCCGTGGATCGCCGCGGCGATGTTCCTGTCCGCCGGCGCCATGGACATCGTCCAGCAGCAGCTGATGGGCCGGTGGCTGGCGCGCAGCGGGGATGTCGACCCCGCCAGGGGCCTGCGCCAGCTCGCACTGCTCTGCTTCGTCCGGATCAGCGTCTATCTCGCGCCGACCCTGTTCATGGTGCTGACCGGCGGGCTGAAGGAGCTGCTCTATTTCGGCGTCCAGCTCTGTACGCTGGTGATCCTGGCGCAGGCGGCGGGCGCGCTGTCGCGCGGCGTCTTCTGGGCGCTCGCCGCGCCGGTGCTGATCGCGGCGACCACCACGGTCCTCTGGCTGCTGCCGACCGTGCCGGCGGCCGCCTGCCTCATCGGCCTGGCGACGCTGGTGGTGCTGATGGCGATGATCTCGACCACAACCTACAAGGCGATCTCCACCTGGCACGCGGCCTTCAACGCCAATGTGGACATGGTCCATGAGCTGCAGGCCGCCAGCGACCAGGCGGTCGCCGAGCGCGAGGCCGCCGACCGGGCCCGCGAGAACGCCCGCCAGGCGAACCGCGCCAAGTCCAACTTCCTGGCCACCATGAGCCACGAGATCCGCACGCCGATGAACGGCGTCCTGGGCATGGCCCAGCTGCTCAAGCGCGACGAGATCGACCCCGCCCAAAGCGAACGCCTCGATGTGCTGATCGAGAGCGGAGAATATCTGCTGTCGATCCTCAACGACATCCTGGACGTCTCCAAGATCGACGCCGGCCGGCTGGACATCACGCCCGCGCCGGAGAACCTGCGGCTGTTCCTCGACCGGCTGGTCGGCTTCTGGGGCCCGCGCGCCGACGAGAAGGGCGTGGCCCTGGTCCTCAGCGTCTCCGACAGCGTGCCGGACGTCGTGCTGGTCGACGGGCTGCGCCTGCGCCAGGTGCTGTTCAACCTGGTCGGCAACGCCTTGAAGTTCACGGAAAAGGGCGCCGTGGAGGTGGTGGCCGAGGCCATGCCGAACGGCGAGGGCGCGGTCCTGCTGCACCTGGCCGTGCGCGACTCCGGCGTGGGCATAGCGCCGGACGATCTTCCGGTGCTGTTCGAGCGCTTCAGCCAGGTGGACGAGTCCGAGGTGCGCCGGTTCGGCGGCACCGGCCTGGGCCTGGCCATCGCCAAGCAACTCACCGAACTGATGGGCGGCCGCATCTGGGTCGAGAGCGAGATCGGCCGGGGTTCGACCTTCCGCATCAAGCTTCCGCTCGCCCTGGCGGAGGCCTCGGCTCCGGCCCGCGCCGCCGAGCCGGCCGGTCCGACGGCGCCGGCCGGGCTCAAGGTGCTGGCGGTGGACGACAACGCCGTCAACCTGCTGGTCCTCGATCAACTGCTCACCAGCCTCGGCCACCAGGTCGCCAAGGCGGCCAGCGGTCGCGAGGCGCTCGAGGCCATGGCGGCCGAGCCGTTCGACCTGGTGCTGCTGGACATCCAGATGCCCGGCATGACCGGCATCGAGGTGCTGGCGACCCTGCGCGGCCAGGGCGGACCGAACCGCCATGCGCCGGTGGTCGCGCTGACCGCCGACGTCACCTCCGGCGGCCGTGAGCGCTATCTGACGCTCGGCTTCACCGAACACGCCGCCAAGCCGATCCAGATCCAGGAACTGATGGCGGCGATCGGCCGGGCCATGGCCGCGGCGCCCGGCGCCCTCACGCGGCCTGAAGCTCCGGCAGGTCGTGCAGCGCGGGGTCGAGCCCGCGCCCCATGAGGTCGATGAAGTTGTCGCGATAGAACCGGCGACGGGCGGCCTCGGAGACGCCCTGCAGGCTGTCGTTGAACCGCTTCAGCGGATTGCGGCCACCCTCGATGTGAGGGAAATCGGAGGAGAACAGGCACATCTCCTCGCCCGAGTTCTGCATGATCCAGCGCACGTCCTCGTGCGGATAGGGCGTGACGCGGAGCTGCCGCCGCAGGATCTCACTGGGCTTGCCGCTGAGCTTCTGCAGCCGCTCCTCCTTGCCGAACGCGGCCACGCCGGAATCCAGGAACTTCATCAGGCTGGGCAGCCATGAGCCGCCGAGCTCGATCGCCCCGAACTTCAGCTTCGGGAAGCGGTCGAACACACCGTCGATCACCAGCACCGAGAGCGTCTGCCAGACCGACAGCGGAATGGTCATGAAGGTGAGCGAGGTGAAGTTCTCGTCGCCGCCGTGGAAGTCCTTCACCTGCGGCAGGCCGTTCTCGAGGTAGTCGCGGTGCATCTTCTCCTCGCCGCCGACGTGGAAGAGGATCGGCACGCCGGCCTCCTGGGCGACGGCCCACAGGGCGTCGAGCTCCACATGGCTGGGCGAGAAGCCGGGCGGATGCCGCGAGGGGATGATCAGCGCCTTGGCGCCCAGCGCCAGGGCCTCGCGGGCGATCTCCGGCGCGCGCGCCCGGTCGACCAGCGGTACATAGCCGGTGGCCAGCAGCCGCCGGTCGACCGAGCAGAACTCGGTCATCATCCGGTTGTGGGCCCGCGCCGTCTCGGCGGCGAGCTCCACCTCGCCCATCTGCTCCAGCCCGAAGTTGGAGAGGCAGGCGGTGGTGAACACCAGCTGCGAAGCGAAGCCGAGGTAGTCGAGGGTCTTGGGCCGGTCGTCGGCGCGGAAGGCGCCCAGGGCCTCGTAGTTCTTGCGCAGCAGGATGTTGGCCTCGGCGCCGGCGCGGAACTCGGGGTCCAGCGGCTTCTCCGCGGCCTTGGCGAACCACTCGGGCAGCACGTCCTTGCGCCCGGTCTTCTCCACGAAGGCGTCGCGGAATCTGGGGTCGATGTAGCGGTTGATCGTCCCCGGCAGCTCCATGATGTGGGAGTCCGCGTCGTGGATGGTTTGGCCCTCGACGTACGGCATGCGACATCCTCCCTTATGGTTGGGCACATTTCACGCCTCGGTGCGGAGGGGCGTCAAGCTGAGGTTTTCGCGCTGCCGCCGGTGGAGGCCGCCCGCGCCCTGATCGGCTGGACGCTGCTGCTCGACGGGGTCGGCGGGGTGATCGTCGAGACCGAGGCCTACCACCGCGAGGATCCGGCCTCGCACAGCTTTTCCGGCCCGACGCCGCGCAATGCGGTGATGTTCGGCCCCGCGGGGCGCGCCTATGTCTACCGCTCCTACGGCATCCACTGGTGCCTGAACGCGGTCTGCGGACCGGAGCCCGGCAGCGCCGTGCTGATCCGCGCGCTTGAGCCGACGCACGGCCTGGAGATCATGCGCGAGCGGCGAGGCACCGCCGAGCTCCGCCAGCTGTGCTCTGGGCCGGGCAAGCTCTGCCAGGCGCTGGGGATCACGAGGGGTCACGACGGCCTGCCGCTGGACGCGCCGCCCTTTGCGCTAACGGAGCGTACTCATGAGCCCTCGATCGTCGCGGGCCGCCGCATCGGCATCAGCCGCGCGGCCGAGCTGCCGTGGCGCTTCGGGTTGGCCGGCTCGAAGTTCCTGAGCCGGCCGTTTCCGAGCGTGCGCTAGAGCTGGGCCATCAGATATTCGGCGGAGGAGACGCGGAATTCGCCGCCCTCCTCGATGTTCAGCTCCTTCACCACGCCGTCGTCGACGATCATGGAATAGCGCTGTGAGCGCAGGCCCATGCCGAAGCGCGAAGCGTCGAAATCCAGGCCCACGGCCTTGGTGAACTCCGCCCCGCCGTCGGCCAGCATGACGATGTCTTCGCCCACCGCCTGATCCTCGGCCCAGGCGCGCATCACGAACGCGTCGTTCACCGACAGGCAGGCGATCACGTCGACGCCCTTGCCCTTGATGTCCTGGGAGAGCTGCTTGAAGCCCGGCAGGTGCTTGGCCGAACAGGTCGGCGTGAAGGCGCCCGGCAGGGCGAACAGCGCCACCCGCCGGCCCTTGAAGAAGTCCTCAGTCTTCACCGGCTTCGGCCCTTCGGCCGTGGCCTCGGTGAGCGTGACGTTCGGCAGCCTGTCGCCGACTTTGATGGTCATGGGCGTTTCCTCTCGGGTGATTGCGCTTGCACATAGGCCGTACGGCGGCGGCTGCAACCACGCGATCGCAAAACGGTCCTTGAATACGCCATCATCCCCGCCAAGATTGGAACCCGATGCAAGGCGGTTTCTTTTCCGGCCAACTGCTGATCGCCATGCCGGGCATCTCCGATCCCCGGTTCGAGCGCGCGCTGATCCTGGTCTGCGCCCACGACGAGCAGCACGCCATGGGCGTGGCGGTGAACCGCCCGGTGGAGGGGCTGACCTTTCCCGAGCTGCTCACGCGCCTGGAGATCAAGTCCACGATCGTCCTGCCGCCGGACCTGGTGCTGATGGGCGGCCCGGTGGAGCGCGAGCGCGGCTTCGTGGTCCACACCGGCGACTACACGGGCGAGCATACCCTGGCTGTCGGCGACGGCCTGGCGCTCACCGCCTCGCGGGAGGTGCTGGCGGCGATCGCCACCCACGACCACCCGCCGCGCCGGGCGTTTCTCGCCCTGGGCTACGCCGGCTGGGGCGCGGGCCAGCTGGAGGACGAGATCAAGGAGAACGTCTGGCTCACCTGCGAACCGGACGACGAGCTGGTGTTCGGCGCCGACTACGACCGAAAATGGGGACGGGCGCTGGCCAAGATCGGCGTCGACCCCGACCGGCTGAGCGCCATCGCCGGGAGAGCCTGAACGGCAGCCGGCAACAGTGGACACCACCCTTGCGTCCGGCTGCGCGCCAAAAGCCTACCCCCTGGAGCCCTTGGCCTTCACCGGCGCGGCGCCGTCCACATAGCTTTCGTTGAGATAGACCTCGGCCTCCTGCGCCGACAGCGCCGGGGCGTAGCCGAAGCCCTGGCCGTAGTCGCAGCCGATGGCCAGCAAGGCGCGGGCCATGCCGGCGTTCTCCACGCCCTCGGCCACCACCTCCAGGGCCAGGTCCTGGCCGAGCCGGACCACGGAGGTGACGATCTTCGCCGAGCCCTCGTTGGTGGCCATGGTGCGCACGAAATAGCGGTCGATCTTCAGGGTGTCGAAGGGCAGCCGGGTCAGGTAGCTCAGCGACGAGAAGCCGGTGCCGAAATCGTCCAGCGCCAGGGCCGCGCCGGCGGCGCGCAGGTCCTCCAGGATCACCGCCGCCCGGTCCGGATCGCGCATGACGTCGCTCTCGGTGACCTCCAGCTTCAGGGCGCCCGGCGGCAGGCCGGTCTCGCGGCGGATGGCCTCCACGTCGGCCACCAGGTCCGGCCGGTCGATCTCGCCGGTGGAGAGGTTGACGGCGACCGTCAGCTCCCCCGCCGCGGCGTGGTTCAGCCGCCACTCGGCCAGTTGCTTGGCCGCCTGGCGCATCATCATGGCGCCGAGGTCGCGCATCATGCCCATCTCGTCGCACAGCGGCAGGAACTGCTCGGGCGTCAGCAGGCCGCGCCTGGGATGGCGCCAGCGGACCAGGGCCTCGAACCCGGAGATCGCCCCGGTCGAGAGCCGCACGATCGGCTGGTAGTAGGGGGTGAGCTCGCCGCGGGTCAGCGCGCCGCGCAGATCGCCCTCCAGCGCCAGGCGGGACAGGCCGTCGGTCTCCAGCGTCCGGCCGTAGGCGGCGGCCCCGCCGCGGCCGTGACTCTTGGCGGACTCCACGGCGAGCTCGGCGCGGCGCAGCAGCTCGGCGGCTTCCGGCGCATCGAAGCCGCCCTCGGCCTCGACGGCGCCGATGGACAGCGTCGGGTGGATGTCGAAGCCGGCGACGCGCAGCGGCTGCTCCAGCGCGCGGCGCAGGGCGTCGGGACCCGGCGACATCGCGGACGGCGCCAGCGCGGCGAACTCATCCTCGCCGATGCGAGCCAGCAAGGCGCCGGCCGGGAAGGCGGCGGCCA